>JALVXE010000205.1 GCA_027038385.1 Thermotogaceae bacterium | reverse complement strand
GATGGTTTCGACGTTCTCAAGGAAGTTTCCCGGGACTGGAATATACAGCGCCGTCGTTTCTCAAGAGACGTCAGATTTCAATAGAAAGACAAGAGAGGTACCTAAAAAGAGCTACAAGATAAAAAACAGAAACTTGAAGTACACCTTGGAAACCCTAAAACCTATCGTGCACATCCCGCTTATCTTTCAAAAAAATGGGAATTGGAGGTTCTCCATGGTATTTGGTGGGTATTCCCCTAGATACGACATATTCTGGATAGCCGCCCCGGCGATCGGTGAGGGTGGAATATCACTCAGCGGTGGATTCCTGATCGACACTGGAAAGTTCAACATATTTGCGTACAAAATCTTCGACAAAACAATGGTATCGGCGAATTTGAAATTGCTCAGAAAGAGACTTAACAGCGATTCGATTCTATCGATCGGGCTTTATGGAAAATACTCATCTTCTTTTGAATTTGGAACCTCCCTGAGTTTTATAAAAGGCAGCTCGATTGGAGGTCTGAGAGTAGGCCTGGATAACAGATCCCTCAAACTTTCTACGTACTACGGGATGAACTTTGAAAACTTGAAACTGATCGCCGAATACTCCTATCCGCTCGATATGAAACTATTCGCGACATTTCCACTGCTCGAAACTGATCTTGGAATTCTGGATCCCTACTTTCACGTATCGCACGTTTTCTCAAAAGTGTCCTTGGGATACGATAAGGAGCTATACGCCGAAGTTTTCCTCGGTTTAGAGGAGGGAGATTTCATTACATACACAAGGAACTTCCCAGAAGTTGGATTGAAAATATCGAAAAGTGGCGTCGGCTTTTTATTTGACCTTGGGATGTGAGGAGGGAAACGATGAATTGGATCGAGATATATGAAAAGCTCGTGAACACGGATACGGGTTTCGAACTGGATATCGATGAAAAGCTCCGATCTACCCAGTTCGTGGCGGATATTCTCAGAGAAATGGGATTCAAGGTGAAAACGGGAAGAGCTTCTCACATAGCAGTTCTCGGAGACCCACCTTATGTGACGCTCATAGGGCACTTGGATACGGTGTTCAAGAGGGATGAGCCAAGGAGAAGGCCGTTTACGAGGGAAGGGGATATCATCAGGGGTCCTGGAGTCGCCGATATGAAAGGTGGAGTGGTTGTGTTGCTGGAGTCACTGGATAGATTCTTGAAAGAGAGGAAGAGCTTGTCGATAGCCGTGGTTTTGAACGTCGATGAAGAAGTGGGCTCACCCGAGGGTAGATTCGATCACTACGAAATGGCTGAAAAATCGCTCTTTTGTTTGTCCTTTGAAACGGGGAGAAAAGACGAGGCTGTTGTTCTCGGAAGGAAGGGAATAGCTTCCCTGAGAGTTTCCATAATAGGGAAAAGCGGGCATGCATCGATTCCAAACAGCGGAGCGAACGCCCTGATAGAGATGTCGGATAAGTTGATAAAACTCTGGAGCCTTTCAAGAGGGGATCTAACGGTCACACCAACGATTTGTAGCTCCGGGTACAAGATAAACGTAGTTCCAGACAGGGCGGAGGCCATGCTCGATGTTAGATACTCGGATATCGAACAGATAAAGGATTTGAGGTTGAAACTCGAAGATATATTCCACGACAAGATAATCGAGAAAACGAAGGTTTCCTATTCACTCGAGCTCAAAAGGCCTCCTATGAAAAAGAGTGAGAAAGCGGAAAAAGTTTTCGAGTTGGCCAAAGAGAGGATAGGAAAGGATATAAAGGGATTGTTCGTATCCGGTGGAGGAGATGCAGCGTTCTACGCTGAAAAAAGAGTTCCGTCTATAGACGGTCTGGGACCGGTAGGAAGGTGGATACACTCGCCAAGCGAAGAAGCTTATCTATCGACTTTCGAGAGCAGGGTCAAGCTAACGGTCGAACTCCTCAGGGTTCTCGAGGAAGGCTCTCGCGATCAGTAAATCGATGGGAAACGTTATCTTGAAGTTTCTCACTTCACCTTCGACAAAACACACCTTCTTTCCCATTCTCAAAACGAGTTTTGAATCATCGGTGACCTCCAAATCTGCTATCTCATGAGCCTTTTTTATCAATCCCACGAAAAATCCCTGTGGAGTTTGGATGGCTTTCAACCTCTTTCTATTCGGAATTTCAAGTATCTCTCTCCCTTCAACGACGGCTACCGTATCACGAAGTTCCACCACGGGTACCGCCGCTCCACAGATCTTCACCTTTTCCACCACTTTTCCAAATAGAGAGCAGCTCGCAAAAGGCCTGGCCGCATCGTGGATGAGAACTATATCGTCATCCATTAAACTCTCAACGCCTATCTTGCTGCTCTCCCTTCTCGTCTTTCCTCCCTTTACGATCTTTGAAACTTTCGAGTACCTCTTGAATAGACCTACAGCGTGTTCCATGACAACATCTGACGAAACGATAACTACATCGTCGATAACGCTGCAGTTTTGAAGATTCCTCAAAGACATCTCGAGAACGGAAATGCTTCCCAACTTTTCCAACAGTTTTGGCTTTCCGTACCTCTCACTCCTTCCCGCAGCTAAGAGAACGACGTGTATCAAGATCTCCCACCCTTCAAGACATTAAAAACTTTCATCTTAAAGCAAACACCACACAGGCTGCATCTATCCCATCTGCAATCAGACGTTACCTCACCTCTCAAAGCTTTTTCGTACTCCTTTACCAGGAAATCTCTGTCTATACCTATGTACAAATGATCCCACGGAAACTCCCTTTTCACATCAAAAGGCCCGGAATAGGTGTTTGGATCTATTCCCACATCTTCAAAGGCTCTCATCCACTTCTCGTAAGAGAACATCTCCTTCCAATCATCGAAGATCTGCCCCATCTCGTTGACCTTGACTATCACGTCGAAGATCTCCCTTCCACCTCTTGATAATATTCCCTCTATAAAGCTCATCTTCGGATCGTGAAAATCGATCTTTGCGAACCTTCGCGCTCTCTTCAGAATTCTCTGCTTCTCAAAGGCCTCCTGTGGTGAGATGAGTCTTGCAAACTGGAAAGGCGTATGCGGCTTTGGAACGAATACGGATATGGAAGCCCTGAGCTCCTTAAACCCCATGAGCTTTATCTTCTTTATAAGCTCGACTATCGCTAAGAGGTCTTCCTCTTTTTCTGTTGGAAGTCCCATCATGAAATACAACTTTATCCTTCTCCAACCAGCCTTTAGGGCGGCCTCAGCTGTCGAAAATATGTCTTCCTCGGTTATGTTCTTGTTTATGACGTTTCTCAGGCGATCTGTTCCAGCCTCCGGTGCGAAGGTAAGTCCCGTCTTCCTTATTCCAGCTATCTGAGACGCTATTCTCACTCCGAAGCTGTCCACCCTGGTGGAAGGCAGAGATAACGCAACCATCCTCTCTTTTAGATTATCTATGAGTTTGGAAACGAGTTTTTCTATACCGCTGTAATCCATGGTGGATAGTGACAACAGGGATAACTCATCGTAACCAGTGTTGTCAAGAAGTGTCTTCGACCATTCCAGCACCTTCTCAGGATCCCTTTCCCTGACAGGTCTGTAATGCATACCAGCGTGGCAAAACCTACAACCCCTTGTGCATCCCCTCATAACTTCCAGGACAGCTCTGTCGTGAATGGTCTCAGTCAGCGGAACTATCTTTTTGATGGGCGGAGGAAAATCGTCAAGATCCTTGATCAACCTCTTCCTCACAACCTTTGGAATCACACCGTATTTTGGGACAACTCTCTTTCCCTCTGTTTTGTAAAACGATGGGACGTACACGCCCTCTATCTTCGCCAGCTCTTTGAGCTTTTCTTCTCTACTCATTCCTCGCATCTCGTATAGGACTTTGGCTATATCCGTAACGGCTTCCTCACCATCTCCCAGAAGGACAGCGTCAAAGGCCGGAGCTATCGGTTCCACATATCCTGCAAGAGGTCCTCCACCTAAAACCAGGGGATGTTTATCCGCTCTCTCCTTCGATTTCAGAGGGATGTCTGAGAGCTTTAAAATTTCTAAAACGTTAGTGTAGGACAATTCGTACTCGAGCGATATTCCAATGAGATCCATATCCTTAACAGGGGTTCTCGATTCCAAGGTGAACAGAGTAATCCCGCTTTCTATCATCTTCTCCATCATGTCGGTCCAAGGCATGTACGCCCTCTCGGCCCACACGAAATCTAGAGAGTTCAGAAGGTGGTAGATGACCTCGAGCCCGTAATTCGACATACCTATCTCGTAAAGATCGGGAAATATCAGAGCCACGCGCAAAAAATCATCGCCGTCTTTCACGACGGCGTTGTACTCACCTCCAATATACCTTCCAGGCTTTTGAACAAAGGGAAGAACTCTCGCTAAGAAGAAATTCACATCCATCGGTTTCAATGATAACACATCAGAACTTTATCTCAGAGAGAGCTCTGATCATGTTCGAGTAGTCTTTCTCCAGATCCTTTCTGATGTCGTACTCGATATTCAGAACTCTCTCAACTGCTAGCATTATCCCGAGATCTTCGGCGCTCTCCAAAATCCCTGGATAGTTTGGAAGGTACCTTTTGAAATATCTGCTGGATTTTTTCCCTATCGAAACGAACGGAATGCCGAAATACGATGCTATCAGCGCTGGGTGAAACCTCTCGCTGACAACGAGAGAAGAGGACGCTATGCTTTCTATGGCGAGGCCGAATATAGATTTCCCGTAGTCAACATTCACGAATTCCGAATCTTCCGGATCCGCCAAAAGAACGATGGGCTCCAGACCTATCCTCTCGAGAAAATGCATTATCTCCTTCCCCTCCCTGTAGCTTCTTGGAACCACGAGAGCTCTTCTTTGCCTATCGAAGCTTTTAAAACCCTTCAAATACCCTATTGCGAGGTCACAACCTGGCCTGACGTTTTTAGCGATCCTTTCTAGGTATCTTTTGGAGACTGGATCCCTTGGGAAGAATACTACTCTTCTTGACTTCGCTATTCTATTAATTAAGAATCTCGATATATTTTTCCTTATAGGTCCGAATCCGTTTCCGAGGAATATCACCTTTTTTCTCAGAATTATCGCGGCCATCGCGATCATCGAGTAGTAAACAAAGCTTTTGAGACTCGTCTCATCCTGAAGAATTCCTCCACCCCCGAAGAAGACCGCATCCGACTTGAAGATGCTCTTCAGTATACCGAAGAGGTCGAACTTCTCGAGTGATCTAAATCTATCCTTCGAAGATCCTTTGGCGTAAAGAACATCCACGTACCTGAAGCCGAGATCCTTGACAACTCTTATCGCCTCTTCCATCAAGATCTCATCCCCGAAATTCCCGTATCCGTAGTATCCCACAATTAGAGCTCTTTTCAGGATACGCACCCCCTACCGTAGAATGATAACACTGGGGGGATGAAATTGATAAGGAAGCTCACGGAGAGCATCGTGGTCGTCGGAGAAGGAGGATCTTCCAACACCACTATAGTATCCGGAAAGACTTGCCTGGTGATAGTCGACACATCTCTCTTCCCAGAGAAGGCACTGAAGATAAGGAAGTTCTCTCAAGAGATATTTGGAAAACCGATAGGTTTGGTGATAAACACTCACTATCATCCGGATCACACGTTCGGAAACTCCGCATTCGAGGATGTAAACATAGTTTCATCTAAACTCACCAGGGAGTTCATGGAGCAGATGGATAGGGATTACATAGTTAACATATGGGGTGAAGAGATCGCGAAGAAGAACCACGTTTCCCTTCCGAACACGACGTTTGAGGAGAAACTATCCTTGAACGAGTGCGGAGTGAAGATGAAGTTGTGCAATTTAGGAGGACATACACCAGACTCAACGATAGTCTTCCTGGAAAGGCAGGGAATTCTCATAGCGGGCGATCTCATATTCAACGGTTATCATCTGGAGATAACCGACGACAGCAATATAGAAGACTGGAAAAACGCACTGAACATCCTGAGAGATCTCTCTCCTTTCTTCGTTGTTCCAGGGCACGGAGAAACAGGAGGGATAGATCTCATAAAGTCAACTAAGGATTATCTAATAAGGATAGAGGCTTTCGCGGAGGGCAGGATATCTAAGGAAGAGTTGATAAGCGATAGGAATTTCTCCGATAGGGATTTTCCAGAGCTCTTCGTATATTCTGTGGAGAACATATTCAAAATTCTTGCACGCTTTTGAAGTATTCGTCAACACTTTGAGGTGTTTCAAGTC
>JALVXE010000204.1 GCA_027038385.1 Thermotogaceae bacterium | reverse complement strand
GGAGGAGGTTAATTCCATGATGATATCACTCGAGGAGATGGCGAACTACCTTGAAATGGACAAGGACAAGGTCGTATCTGTACTCATCGGAAAGAAGCTAGCATCTCTAAGGTCTGACGGGACCCTAAGGTTTTCGGAGGAGATAAGGCTTTGATATTCAGGAAAGAGATAGACATCGTTCAAGCGCCCGTGTCCTTACTGGCCTATATAGGAGATTCCGTCATGTCGCTCTACTACAAGTTGAAATACGTAGACCTGATGAAGCCTTCTGAGATAGAAAAGATGGTTAGAAAGGTCGTTTCGAGAAAAGGGCAAGCTGGTGTTTTAGATGTGATTTGGAATGAGTTGTCAGAAGACGAAAAATCCGTCGTCAAGAGGGCGATGAACAGCAAATCTGCGACAAGGCATGGAAACGACCCACTATACAGAAAGAGCACAGGTCTTGAAGCGCTCGTGGGATATCTGTATCTTACGGGAAGACACGAGAGATTGAAAGAAATCTTGGATCAGTCAGTGGAATAGGAAAGTTAAGCACCTTTCCATCCTATAAGAGCTGTTATAGTCTTTCTAGGTATCATTATGAAGGTTTCTGGGTCATACGAAACGCCTATATTCTCTCCGTCAAGGGTATCTATTATCCAAGCATTGAGCTCAAGAGGAAGATCCCCATATCCTGGAGATATCCTCGCGCTCCCGCTTCCCATGTTTTCTCTGAGCTTTTTATCGAGATCTCTCGTGAAATATTCCACCAGCTCTGACCCTATTCCATCTAGGAAAAAGCTCAGAAGCTCTTCTCCACTTTTGTGGAGCTCTTCTATTTTTTCGTCATATTTCATACCTATTGTCGAAAGAATCAGAGTAACGAAGGAGCTCTTTCCAAAGTGCTGCGTCACCATTTTTCCTTTGAGAATTTTCCCCGATACCAAAAGGCCTTCGGGGTTTTCTTTAGCTTCAAACGTATCGTAAGCAGCAACAGGTTCTGCTACTTCCATGGCCACCTCGTATGCCCTTTTAAAACTCTCAAGGAAGTTCTCTGGTATCCTTCCGAC
Organism: Thermotogaceae bacterium; assembly: GCA_027038385.1. Lineage (GTDB taxonomy): Bacteria > Thermotogota > Thermotogae > Thermotogales > Thermotogaceae > WGAO01. Next base: position 5,125 of record JALVXE010000204.1, on the reverse strand, counting down.
ACCTTTAAACCCCAATCTAGCCGCGAGGACTCTCTCTGGAATCTTGATATTCCTAGGATCTTCCCTGAAGACCTTCGACAAACTCGACCAGCCTCCTGACTTTTTCTGGATTTTTCACTATGCCGGATATGTAGAACCCTGAAACATGGTTGTAAAGTTTTTCAACCACCTCGAGGATGTGATCGAATGTGTAATCTTCTATGTAGGACTTATCCTTCCCATGGAGCTTCTCTATCAAATCGTTCGGTATGTCTATTCCGGGTATCGATGAAAAGTATTTAAGCTGTTTTTCACTGCTGAAGAAGGCGATAGACACTAGGAAAGGTACATTCAATCTATCAGCGGCCTTTTCTGCGTTCTTTGCGCAGTATATTGGCTGTGATATCAAAAAGTCAGCTCCGGCTTTTATCTTCTCCTCAGCCCTCTCGATCTCTCTTTCCAAGTTCGCGTTGAAAACTCCTCCAACGAAAAAATCAGTTTTACCGGTGAGTTTCTTCCCGCTCCATGTCAATCCCAAATTGAGCTTCTTGACGAGCCTTATCAGATCTTCCGTTGATATGTCGTTCACATAAGTGGCATTTGGATAGTCTCCTCCGGATGGATGGTCTCCGGATAAGATGAGGATGTTCTTCAAGCCGAGAGCATATATACCCAGAAGGTCTGATTCTATCCTCAAGATGTTCCTACTCGTTCTCGTAAAATGAATCAGAACTTCCACGTTCTCATTCACAAGTTCTTTTCCAACAGCCCATGGTGATATCTTCACCCTACTCGTCGGCATGTCGGTTATCGCTATCATGTCAACTCCGGCGTCTATCATGTCATCGCACAGTTTGAAGCACTTGCTCTGATCTACCCCTCTTTGAGGCACGACTTCATAGACAACGATCTTTTTCTTCTCAAGAAGATCTCTCAAGAATTAACACCACCTTTCTCAAGTTCCTTGAGGATCTTCACACCTTGGGATGCATCCTTCGCGTAAAAATCTGCTCCCAGTTCCCTTGCAAGCTTTTCATTGAGCGACGCTCCTCCAACAAGCACAGGAATATCTATTTTCCTTTCTTTCAAGAGCCTAACGACTTCTGAAATTCTCGGTGCTGTTGTGGTCATCATTGCCGAGAGAGCCACCACTATCGGTTTGTTTTTTTCAGCTTCTTCGACTATCGCATCGCTCGGAACGTCTTTTCCAAGATCCAGAACGTCATATCCAGAGCTCTTCATAACCGCTGCGACTATGTTCTTTCCTATATCGTGAACGTCTCCTTTCACCGTGGCTATTATTACCTTTTTCTCGCTCTTTCTACTTCCTTTCATCAAACCTTCAAGGTACTCGAACGACGCTTTGGCAGTCTGAGCTGCGAGTATGAGTTGAGGGAGGAATATCTCTCCCTTGTCGTACATATCACCTATTTTCTCCATGGCAGGTCTGAGATGTCTCTCGACCACCAGGAGCGGTTCCCTAAGCTCCTCGAGAAATTCCTTAGTTTTCTCAAGGAGTTCTTTGGATTTTCCAGCCAAGATCATCTCAACTATTTCGCCTTTTTCTTTGATCTCCTTCTTTGGAAGCTCAGCCTTTCCAAGAATCACGAGGGCGCTTTTGAGATCTTTCATCACGATTTCATCAAGAGGGTTCATTATCGCAGAAGAGAGTCCCCTGTCGACTGCCATCACCAAGAACGACGAGTTGAAGTGAGATCTATCTGGAAGCCCGAACGAGAGATTTGAAAGGCCAAGAGTTGTTTTAAAACCGTTCTCTGATAGGTATTCTATGAACCGCAGCGTGTCCGTCGGGTTTCCTCCTGCCCCCATCGCAAGGACTATTGGATCAACTATTATCCTGTGTTTCTCTATTCCGTTTGACAAAAGAACATCGAGCCCTTTTTCAAAAGCTTTTAACCTGTCTTCGTAGCTCTCCGGGACTTCCTCTTCCATCGACAAAAGAACAACTGATCCCCCGTATTTTTTCAGGACTTTCAGCTTTTTCATCTCTTCTTCAACGGGTCGGAATGAATTCACGAGAGGTCTTCCCGGATAGGATCTGACGAGTTTTTCCAATCTCCCGACAGTTTGAACATCTATCGATATCGGAGTGCCGACACTGTAAGCTAATGAATATATCACCTTTTCCATGAAATCCTCATCGACCAGCTGTTCTATTCCAAAGTTGACATCCAGAACTTTCGCTCCAGCTTCCTTTTGTTTTCTTCCATCCGCAACTACGTAGTCTAAGTTCCCCTCTTCCATCGCCTTTCTGAGCTTCTTTCTTCCAGCTGGATTGATCCTCTCGCCTATCACGACGAATTTTTCAAAACTCACTATCGTCGTTGGAGAAGACAGAGCGAAAATTCTCTTTTTCTCTCTTTCCACAGGATGTCTTTCTCCAAGTTGCCTCCTCATTTTTTTAATGTGCTCTGGAGTCGTTCCGCAACATCCTCCAATTATGTTCGCACCAGCTTCCCAGTATGAATCCACGTGAACGGAGAACTCATCCGGTCCTACTGGATAAATCGTCTCTCCATGTTCGACAACAGGCATTCCTGCGTTTGGCTCTACCGTGAGAAATTTATCAGTGTGCTTCGAGAGCTCTTGGAATATCGGCAGAAGCTCTTCCGGCCCGAGCGTGCAGTTTATTCCGAGTGCATCAACATCGAGATCTTCAAACGTGAGGACGAAGTTCATCGGATCTGTCCCAGTGAGGGTTCTTCCGTTCTCGTCAAAGGTCAGGTGCGCCACTAAAAATATGTCTTCTGACGCGTCTCTTGCCGCCAAGGCAGCGGCTTTGAGCTCTGCTATATCAGAAAAAGTCTCTAGTATTATTCCGTCAACCCCTTCTTCCACCATTATCTCAAAGAGTTTCCGAAAGTTGTCGTAGAAAAAGTCAAACGGCTTGTCCCCAACGGGAAATGGTAGCTTCCCGGTCGGCCCGGCATCTCCGAATACGAAAGCTTTACCTTTTGCAGCTCTCTTTGCAGCTCTAACAGCATTCCTCACTATCTCTTCGAACTTGTCCTCGAGTCCGTACTCCGCCAACTTTGAGGGAGTTGCGCCAAAAGTGTTCGTTATGACAACATCGGATCCCGCATTTATGTAATCTCTGTGTAGGGATTCGACTACATCAGGTCTTTCTACGTTCAAGACTTCTGGAGGAACATCTTTAAGCCCAGCTCTTTTCATCAGCTCTGTTCCATAGGCTCCATCGAGAAGTAAGACCCTTTCTTTTAAAATTTGACTTATCTTTTCCCTCTTTCTCACTTGCATTCCCTCCAAGTTTTTTAATGAATTCTATCATATTCGGTAAGTCGAGATCTTTTGTTATACTTCCTCAAATAGAAGGAGGGATGAGGATGAAGATATCCCTAAATTTGTTGTTTGTGATCATGTCAATTATCGTTCTAGGTTCACTATCAGCTATCCTAACCTTGGTTGCGGTAAAGCAGCAGATAAGCGTTGCCAGAGCGGTTACCGAGGATACCCTTCTATCGAATTCCATAAAGATGCTGGAGGAGATGGTGAAGAAGGATTACGGGGAGCTGAAAATAGTGAACGGGAAGCTGGTTGATGAGAGTGGAAAACCCATCGCAGGCAGGTACGAAATAGTCGATAAGATCTCGGAAGACTTTGGAATAACTGCCACGATATTCAAAAGAGAAGGAGACGACTTTGTCAGGGTAGTAACTTCCATAAGGGATGGGCGCGGAGAGAGGGTTGTAGGGACGTTTCTCGGGAAGAGCAGTAAAGCATACAAACCCGTCATGAGCGGTAGAGAGTACGTAGGTGAGGCGAAGATATTTGGAAAAGAATACATCACCGTTTACAAACCGTACTTCGACGATTCTGGAAAAGTTATAGGAATACTTTACGTCGGAGTTCCAAGAGAAAAAGTCGAGAGTGTCATATCCCCGCGGATTAAGAAAGGTACTCTGATGATGACCGTGATTTCCCTAGTGGTGATGATCGTTGTGACGATAGCCACAATCGTAGCGTTGTCCATAGTTGTGGTCAATCCTATGAGAAAGCTTTCAGAAACGGCTGAGAAAATGGGTGAAGGGGACTTCACGAATGAAGTATCGATTAAATCCTCGATAATGGAGATTAACGATATAGCCAGGTCGATCGGTAGCTCCGTATCCAAGATGGCATCCGTCATAAAGTCTATAATTGAAACATCGAAAGACGTAGGAAGTGGTTCTGAAAGACTCATGGATGTTGTGGAAAATTTGAACTCGATATCCGGAGAGCTTTCCGAGGAGGTAACGGAGGCGAACGACCTGGCGAGGAGCGTCGCCTCAGCCATTGAGGAGATAACCAGTGGAGCCCAAGAGGTAGCATCGAGCGCAGAAAGTGTGGCAGACGCGTCGCAGAGGCTCTCAAAGTCTTCTGAGGATATGAGAAATGCGGCTTACGCTGGGAAAGATGTGGTGAGAGAGGTCGAGAAAGTCATCGGAATGGTAAAGGAAAGCTCAGAGGTAACCGCAAATGTTACAGAAAAGCTTGCTGAGGAGACAGAAAACATTGGAAAGATCATAGAAGCCATTGAAAATATTGCGGATCAGACGAATCTCCTTGCTCTAAACGCAGCGATAGAAGCGGCTAGAGCAGGGGAACAGGGGAAAGGATTCTCTATAGTTGCCGAGGAGATTAGAAAACTTGCGGAAGAGAGCAAATCAGCTACGGAAGAGATAGAGAAAATTCTTAAGGCCATCAAAGATGGGACATTAAAGGCGAAAGAGATAACCATGAAAACTCTTAAGGTAGTCGATAAGGCCGTTGAAAGCTCTGAAAGGATATCCGAGCAGATAGACAAAATCCTGGTGGAGGTTGAAAGAGTTAGCGATCAAGCAGATGACCTCGCGAGTGCCTCAAGTGAGCAGAGTTCGGCTGCGAGTGAGATGAGTGAATCCATCAGTATGGCTTCGAACTCGATATCTGAGATAGCTGTTCAGCTTGAAAAAGTACGCGAGACATCTGAAGAGATGCTCGATTCATCAGAAAAGCTCAAACAAACTAGTGACAACTTGAAGAAGACAGCAGAATCACTCTTAAAACTTGTGAAGATATTCAAAGTGTGAGTGGGGAACGCCGCCCCACTCATTTTTTCTTCCAGTAATAGTATATGAAGTAATAC
>JALVXE010000203.1 GCA_027038385.1 Thermotogaceae bacterium | reverse complement strand
GCTTGCTCATGTATTCACCGACTTTGTGATCCTTTATCCTCGATATGTTCTTCATGAACTGATCCGTGTCAGGGAGGAACGACGCGGATTGTAAGAGCAAAAAGTAGCTTGGTATCGACGCTTTCATTATATCCGTTTCAGTGATAAAACCGACCACTTTCATGTCCTCATCCACAACGGGAACGCCGGATATGACATGACCTGCCATTATGTTCACAACCCTTTCTACCGTCTCGTCCTCAAAAGCGGCGGATATATCGTATATCATCACATCGGATACTTTCACTCATATCACCCTCTCGAGGACATATTTGTCGGAGAATCCATCTATTTCTTCCAGACTCGGTGGCTCTTTACAAGCTTTCTTCGTTTTCGCAAGAGCCGCTAGGTATCCAAACCTCCCTATGTCGAGCATGTCTCCTACACCACTCAAGTGCCTGTAGACCATAGCTGCCATGTATGTATCACCTGTGCCAAGGATATGCGATATATCGACTCCAATCTTTGGCTTTATTATCCAAGCCCCATCTTCTGTAACTATTATGTCCTTGTCTACGTGATAAGAGAGAACTACAAGCTTAGCCCCAGAATCCAGCAGCCTCTTGCCCTGTTCTATGAAGTCGTTCAACTCTTTTAGATCCTTTCCGAGAAGTCTGTACTCCATCCTGAAATCGGGTTTCACCACGTCTGGAATCGCACCCTCTTTGTGAAGAACGGATATGTGTTTATCTCTAGTCTCCATGAAAACCACTTTTCCCTTATCTTTCGCTATCTTTACAAGCTTGACGTACACATCGCTCGTCAGACTCTCCGGAATACTTCCAGAGATCACAACCACTTCCACCCTGGAAAGAGACATCGTGTATCTCCTCATGAGGTGCTCTAAATCTATCTCTTCTATCTTCGGGCCAGGTGAATTTATTTCGGTTATCGTGTGATTCTTCTCGTCTATTATCACTATATTCTCCCTCGTTTCATCTTTGATGAACACGAAATTCGTCGTTATGTGGCTGCTCACCTTTCTAAGCTCTTCTATGAGTATCCTACCCATGTGTCCTCCCAAAAATCCAACAGCTATAGAGGGCACTCCGAACTTCGCAAGTGCGATGGATACGTTCACACCTTTTCCTCCAGGAGATATGATGCTCTTATCAAGCGAAGGAATTCGGTGAAGCTTGTTTATCTGGAAATCATCTATGAACATCTCCCTATCGAGTGCGGGATTGAGCGTAACGGTAAGAACCTTCAAATTCATCCCTCCCTTGGTCATTTTATCATCCGGTGGCTTCATTTTCCAGAGTCACCGATCTTAACAACTTCAACATCGGAAATCGTTATCAATCCATCGAAATCGAGATGTCTTATTTCCTCAACGAACTTATCTATTTTTTCCTCATCATCCACTATCTCCATCACCACAGGAAGGTCTGGTGATAAAGAGAAAAAATCACTCCTGTGCATGTGCCTTTTACAACCGAATCCCATTATACCCTTATACACCGTCACACCTTTCATCCCCATTTTGTAGGCCATCTCCACTATATACTCAAACATCGGTCTGTGACCGTGCTTATCTTTCTCCCCCAGATACACCTTCAAGAGTTTCAAGACTTCCACCCCCTACCGAGTACCATGCCAAAGTAAGCTCCGAGGAACCCAAGTCCCAAGTTCACCAAGATGTAGATCAAGCCGGTTAGAATGTCTTCTTCCAAAAGAGACAGCGATTCGTAAGTGAATGTGGAGAACGTCGTGAAAGCTCCCAAAAAGCCGGTTCCAAGCAAAAGAACCGTCTCCCTTGAAGGAGTCCCTTTGTTTATAAAAGAGAACATCAAAAGCGACAGAAAGAAAGATCCGACGACATTCACCAGCGGTGTTCCCCAAGGCATCCTTGAGAACGGAAAAAGGTTCCCAAATAACCTCGTAACGAGATACCTCAAAAGAGCTCCCATCGATCCTCCGAGCATTACGACAACGAGATCCAAACTCTTGCACCTCCAGAGCGGATTTTAACATCAAAAAGGGGCGCCTTGCAGGGCGCCCCTTCGGAATTCGACTTTCAATCACTCCTTAGGTATGGTTCCTTCAACGTTATCGACGAACCAATCCATGCTGAGGAGTTCTTTATCCGTCAGGCCTTTTCCAGGTTCGGCTCTCAGGTTTCCATCCTGATCGTATATCTTCATTATCGGGGTCTTGAACGGATCGAACAAGCCCTGTTTGATCAAGCTCTTGAAGGCGTTCACAACAGATTTTACGTTGTCTGGAACGGCTGGACCAAACGGAGCTATGTCGACTATTCCCTTGTCCATTCCCCACCAGTAGAATCCGTGTTTCCAAGTTCCGTTGAGAACTCCCTTAACCGCAGCGACGTAGAATGGTCCCCAGTTCCAAACCGCGGAAGTGAGAATGTTATCTGGAGCGAACGCACTCATATCGGAGTTGTATCCGATCGCGTAAGCTCCCCTATCAGCAGCAGCTTGAACCGGAGCTGGAGAATCCTGGTGCTGAGCGAGTATATCTGCACCAGCATCCAAGAGTGCCTCAGCGGCTTCTCTCTCAGTTGATGGGTCGAACCATGTGTGTGTCCAGACTACCTTGACCTTGGCCTTCGGGTTGACGAGTTTTACCCCAAGTGCGAAAGCGTTGATCCCCCTGATGACCTCCGGTATCGGGTGAGCCGCCACGTATCCTATGATATTGGTCTTCGTCATCATACCGGCAACTATTCCGGTGAGGAACCTCGCCTGGTACATTCTACCGAAGTACGCGGTGAAGTTCGTGTGGTTATACTTGTATCCAGAACAGTGGAAGAATGCGACATTCGGATACTTCTTAGCCATCTCCGCGGTGGCATCCATGTATCCAAAACTTGTGGTGAATATAATCTTGTAGCCCTTTTTTACGTAGGACTCAAGGACTTTTATTGACTCTTTACCCTCCGGAACACTCTCCTGATAGTCTGTCACTATACCAGGAACGTGCTCCTCCAAGTACTTCCTACCAAGGTCATGAGCATAGGTCCATCCGGCGTCACCGACAGGACCCACATAGATGAAGGCGACCTTGGTAACTGCAAAACTCAGGAAAGCCGCAAGTATAAGTCCTGCAAACAGAAGCTTTCTCACAGAAATCCCCCCTTTACGAAGTTTTATTCAGAACTTTTCGGGATATTCCCGACTATGTTGTCAACGAACCACATCATGCTGAGGAGATCTTTATCCGTCAAGCCCTTTCCAGGCTCGGCTTTCAGGTTGCCGTCCTGATCGTATATCTTCATTATCGGGGTCTTGAATGGATCGAATTTTCCTTCCTTCATCAGCGTGGCGAATGCGTTGACCATGTTTCTGACGTTATCCGGAACTTTGTCCGTCATCTGGAGGTCAACTATACCGTCGTCCATTCCTCCCCAGTAAAAGCCTGCTTTATAGGTTCCCTTCATGATATCCTTCACGACTTTCGCGTAGTAGACCCCCCATCTCCAAACGGGAGCCCCTATGTAGAAGTTCGGACCGAACGCACTCATATCAGAGTTGTATCCAATTGAGTATACTCCGTTCTCCTCAGCCGCCTGGACGGGAGCGGAGGAGTCAGTCTGCTGCGCCAGAACGTCTATCCCAAGGTCGAACAGAGCCTCCGCAGCTTCTTTCTCAGTTGCCGGGTCGAACCAGCTGTGGGTCCAAACCACGTAGATCTTCGCCTGAGGATTGACCATCTTAACGCCTAGCGCGAAAGCATTCGTTATCCTGACGACTTCCGGTATCGGTATAGGCTCGACATACCCTATCTTGTTTGTCTTCGTCATCATACCCGCCATTATTCCAGCGAGGAACGAAGGCTGATACATCCTACCGAAGTACGCGGTGAAATTCGTGTGATTGTACTTGTACCCAGAGCAGTGGAAAAAGTAGACGTTAGGATAAGCTTTGGCGGCTTTTGCAACGGCGTCCATGTATCCAAAACTCGTGGCGAATATCACCTTGTATCCCTGCTTGATGAGACTCTCTATAGTTTGGTAAGCTTGCATACCTTCCGGAACGCCTTCTACGTAGGTCGTCTCAACACCTGCCACATGCTCCTCTAGATAGCGTCTCCCAAGGTCATGCGCGTAGGTCCATCCATGGTCACCGACAGGACCTATGTAGAGAAAGGCAACCTTTATAGAGAACCCTACGAGAGCCACCAATGCAACCAGAAACACCAAGAGCAGTCTCTTCACGATAACACCCCCTCCTGTGAGTTTTAGACTATTTCGCCCTTCCTCCAACAACCATCTTTCTTATCCTTATAGTTGGAAGACCGTCGGAAACCGGTGCTCCTTGTCCGTCCTTTCCACATGTCCCAACGGCAAAACCCAAATCATTCCCAACCATGTCTATGTTCAAAAGAACCTCAGCACCATTTCCAACTAGCGAAGCTCCTCTGAGCTTTTTCGTGATCTTTCCATTCTCTATGAGGTATGATTTCGGAACACCGAAGGTGAAATCGCCGGAAACTATATCCACCTGACCGCCACCCATCTTGACGACGAGTATTCCTTTATCCACCGACGATATGATCTCCTCTGGATCCGTATCTCCAGCCTCTATGAACGTGTTTCTCATCCTCGGGATGGGTATGTGTTCATAGCTCTCTCTTCTTCCGTTTCCAGTTGGCTTGACTCCCATCTTTTTAGCGGTGAGCATAGAATGCATGTATCCTTTCAAAACGCCGTTCTCTATTAAAACTGTTCTCTCAGTCGGATTTCCCTCATCGTCAAAGTTCATCGATCCCCTATAGTTCTCAAGCGTTCCGTCATCAACAACCGTGACCTTTTCGAAAGCCACTTTCTGCCCAACTTTTCCTGCAAATACCGATCCGCCTTTGAGAACCAGATCCGCCTCTAGAGCGTGCCCACACGCCTCGTGGATCATCGTTCCGCCAGCCTGGGAGGATATCACCACCGTGAACTCCCCAGCCGGGGCGTCTTCAGCCTCGAGCTGGTGGATCGCGACATCCGCAGCGGTCTTAGCAACCCTCTCGATGACCTCTTCGGTGAAGAACTCAAATCCCCTATTTTCTCCCCAAACATCTCTTCCCATGAAAACTTCTTTTCCATCGCTTGCCACAACTTCTACGTATATGAAAGGATAATTTCTGACATCCGTCACGAACTTCCCTTCAGAGTTGTATATCCACACGTCTCTCTCTTGATCTGAGTAGTAAACTTTCACCTGAATTATTCTCTCATCGTATTCCTTAGCTATCTTGGCTGCCTTTTTCACCACTTCCATCTTTCTCTCTATCGGGACTTCTTCGAACGCGATCTCATAAGGTGTGTGGTTTGGGGTAAGAGTTTGGTTGAGGGAATTAGCGCTGACTTTTCTTTCCTTTCCGAGGGCATCTGCCAAAGATCTTGCAAGTTCTTTCATCTTGTTCACATCAACGCCAGTAGAAGAAGCATAATAAGTGAGTTCCCCATCTATAAGCCTTATACCAGCCCCTCTGTCTTTACTGTAGGATGCTATCTCGACTTTACCGTTGTCATATCTTATAGTGGTCACAACCTTCTCTTCTATGAATATCTCGGCGAAATCTCCACCTCTTGACAGGGCTATATCCAGTATCTCTTTCGCTGTCTCTTTGTCGATCATCTCATCCCCCCTTTAGCCTGGAAAAGTATATCACAACGGCTTTCAAAACCCCTATTTTTGGGTTATCTTTGTTCCAACTTCACCTCTCAAAGCTCTCAACGTGTTACCAGGAACGAAGAAATTGAAGACAACAACTTCAATTCCGAGTCTTCTACACATGTTGAAAGCTTCAAGATCCATGATTTCTAGGTCTCTTTCTATAACATCGTCAAAAGTTAATCTGTCGAATTTAACCGCGTCTGGATTTTTCTTCGGATCATCGCTGTAAACCCCATCGACTTTCGTGGCCTTAAGCAGGATCTTTGCTCCCATCTCTGCCGCTCTTAAAGCCGCTGCGGTATCGGTTGTGAATAGCGGATTGGAAGTTCCTCCACCGAAAACAACCACTCTGCCGCTCTTGAGCGCGTTTTCAACTTCACCATATTCGAGTCTCTTCACAGCGGGAAGGTCTGTTATCGATGAGAACACAACGGACGGTATCCCATGATTTTCCAGAACTTCTTTCAAATAGATTGCGTTCATCACCGTGGCAAGCATTCCTATCTGATCCGCCATTATCGTCCTGATATTTTTGAGGTCTCTCCCTC
>JALVXE010000202.1 GCA_027038385.1 Thermotogaceae bacterium | reverse complement strand
GTTCTGGGGAGACATCATAAAGAACCATCCGGAGCTCGTATCGGAGATACCAGATTCAGTCATAGCTCTCATCTGGGGATACGAGAAGGATCATCCGTTTGATGAGGAATGCAGGATATTCAGAAATTCCGGTGTTCCTTTTTACGTAGTGCCTGGAACATCAAGCTGGAACTCTATAGTTGGAAGAGTCGGGAACATGGTAGGGAATGTGGATAACGCCGTCTCAAGTGGGTTGAAATACGGGGCAATAGGAGTTCTGATGACAGATTGGGGAGACAACGGCCACTGGCAACACCTCCCGATATCCTTCCCAGGGATAGTCTATGCTTCTGCGAAGAGCTGGAATTATGAAGCTGATATCGATCTTTCCAAATCTCTGTCGATGCACGTTTTAATGGATGAAAACTTTGAGAGCGGAAAAGCTCTCATTGAAATGGGAAACGCCTACAAGATGATCGGGGTGAACATACCAAACTCCAATGTCTTCGGAGCGGTTTTGATATGGCCAGAAAAATTCAAAGAAAGGGAAAGTGAAATAGATATCAAGAAATTGGAAAAAGCAAGGGATGTGTTGTTAGACACCCGTGAGAGATTCCTGTCATCCTTACTCAGAAGAAGTGACTCGGATATTCTGAAAAAAGAGATAGAGAACGGCGTTGAAATGGCGATCTTTTCGATAGATCTCATGCTTAAGATGAAAGGAAAAGATGTGGATCTAAAGGAGAATTTTTCCAGACTTGTTGAGAAGTACAAAGAAACGTGGCTTTTGAGAAACCGAGAAGGTGGGTTGAAGCAAAGCGTGGAGAAATTGAGAAAGATCGAAGAGTATTTGTAGAGTAAGAATTGGCTGTTCAAAAAATTCAATCGATTGACGCTTTCATCTGCACTCACGGGACGGAGGGAAAAACATCTTGAAAAAAAGCCTGTGTGTTGGTACAATCACCGCCGGTGTGGGGGCGTAGCTCAGCTTGGGAGAGCGCTACCATGGCACGGTAGAGGTCGTGGGTTCAAGTCCCATCGCCTCCACCAGCTTGAAAAAGGTCCTTGATGTGGTAGAATATTCACAAGGTGCCCCTGTAGTTCAACGGATAGAACGGCGGATTCCTAATCCGCAAATGGAGGTTCGATTCCTCCCAGGGGCACCAAAGAAAGGTGGGCCGTTAGCTCAACAGGTAGAGCACCTGACTCTTAATCAGGGGGCTGCAGGTTCGAGTCCTGCACGGCCCACCATTTTGTTAAAAAAAGCGGAAACCGCCCGGTTTCCCGCCCCGAGCTTTAGAAGCCGAGGGCTAATACTTCTTCTCTCCAGCACAGCTGGGATTTTTGTTTGTGAAAAAGCGGGCGGTTTTGCCCGCTTAAATTCTTATACGAGGAGGGGAAAGTATCGCAGATAAGACGGATCTCCCTAGGAACGAACAGATCAGGGTATCGAAGGTAAGGCTCGTAGACAACAACGGAAAACAGCTCGGTGTCATGCCGACTAGAAAAGCACTCGCTATAGCGAGAGATAGAGGTCTCGATTTAGTTCTGGTTGCACCGAACGCCGATCCCCCAGTTGCGAAGATAATGGATTACGGTAAATACAGGTACGAGATACAGAAAAAGCTCAGAGAGACTAAGAAAAAGCAGAAGAAGCAGCAACAAGTTAAACAGATGAAGTTCAGGGTCAAAATAGACGAACATGACTATCAGACCAAGCTCAACCACATAAAGAGGTTTCTGGAGGACGGCGCTAGAGTTAGGGTGGCGATAATGTTCATAGGAAGGGAAATCGTCTTTACAGACAAAGGTAGAGAGATCTTGGATAGAGTCGCAAAGGACGTCTCCGATATCGCTGTGGTTGAAGCTCCGCCAAAACTCGAAGGAAGGGACATGTGGATGACATTAAAACCGAAGAAAAAGGAGGAGTGAGTATGGCTAAGAACAAGATGAAGACAAACAGAAGCGCGGCAAAGCGCTTCAGAGTTACGAGAAATGGAAAGGTCATAAGGGGTCATGCTTATGCTTGGCACAAAACTGGTAAGAAGAAGAGAAGTACTTTGAGAAGGCTCAAGAAGAAGGGCACCGTATCTAAAGCCGACAAGGACAGAGTTCTCAGGCTTCTTGGAATGAAGTGAAGAGGGGAGGTTAAGCAGAGATGAGAGTTAAAAGAGCGGTCAATGCAAAGAAGAAGAGAAGGAAGGTTTTGAAGGCGGCTAAGGGGTACAGAGGAGCTCTTTCAAGAAGGTACAAGCTCGCCAAGCAGATGTACATAAGGTCGAGTGTTTTCTCCTATAACGAGAGGAAGAAGAAAAAGGGGAACATGAGGAAACTCTGGATAGTAAGGATAAACGCCGCAGCGCGACAGGAAGGTTTGAGGTACAATGAGTTCATACACGGATTGAAAGTCGCCGGGGTTGAGATAAACAGAAAGATGCTTGCAGATTTAGCAGTCAACGATCCAGAGGCTTTCAAGAAGCTCGTTGAGGTTGCAAAAGGGGCGCTTGAGGAGGCGAAGTAATCATGGAGTTCAACGTTAGAGGCGATAAAGGTAACAAAGAAGCTGAAGAGAGGAAAAAGAGGTTCATAGAAGCTCAGCGAAGAAAGAAGAGACTCAAGGAAAAGATGGAGAAGGTTAAGAACATAATAACTGTTATGAGCGGTAAAGGCGGGGTTGGAAAAAGCACGGTCTCTGTCAACCTCGCAGTTGCTCTTTCTGAGGAAGGATACGACGTTGGACTCTTGGACCTAGATCTTCACGGACCAAACGACGTCAGAATGCTCGGGGTAAAGAGTAAGCTCTTCGTCGATGAAGGTGAGATAATACCTGCTCAATACTCCGAGAGCTTGAAGGTAATATCCATGGCATTTTTGCTCGACGATGGTGTACCCGTGATATGGAGAGGAGCCATAAAAACAACGGCAATTGAACAGTTTTTGGCAGATGTTAGATGGGGAGAACTGGATTTCCTCGTCGTGGACCTTCCTCCCGGAACTGGAGATGAGGCGCTCACGCTCTATCAAACCGTTTCTGTAGACGGTGCAGTTATAGTCACAACGCCTCAAATAGTAGCTCTTGATGATGTTAGAAGGGCTATGAGGTTTGTCCTTGAAATGAAAACAGCACCACTCAGCTCAAGTAAGGACACAAAGATTTTGGGAATAGTCGAAAACATGTCGTATTTCAGATGTCCCAACGGGGATATAGTTCATCCGTTTGGAGAAGGTGGTGCTGACAAGCTCTCTGTTGAGTATGAGGTTCCTGTTCTTGGAAAGATACCAATGGATCCGAAGGCTCTCGAGTTGATGGATGAAGGGATGCCCCCAGTTTCGTTTTACAGGGGTACTGAATTTGAGAAAGCTTTTAGGGAGATAGTTAGCAACCTTCTTGAAAGGTTGAAGGGGTGAGTCCATGCTCAGAACCCACAACTGTGGTGAATTGAGACCTTCAGATGTTGGAAAAAAGGTTACCTTGACGGGTTGGGTCTCAAGGATCAGGGACCTTGGTGGGATTAGATTCTTGGTCTTGAGAGACAGGTATGGTGAGACTCAGCTCGTTGTGACTCCTGAATCTCCGGCTTATGAGAAAGCCGAAGAGCTCGGAAGAGAGTATGTGATAAAAGCCTCTGGTGAAGTGAAATCCAGACCGAAGGATACGATAAATACAAGGATTCCAACTGGTGAGATCGAAGTATATGTGGATGAGATTGAAGTGTTATCTCCATCTAAAATGCCTCCTTTTTATCCTGGTGAAGAAACAAAAGATGATCTGAGACTGAAATACAGGTATCTGGATATAAGAGGGGGAAGGGTGCTCAAGAATCTTGAGATTAGGCACAGAGTCGCAAGAACTGTCAGGAATTATCTCGACTCTCAGAATTTTCTCGAGGTGGAGACTCCGTATCTGACCAAAAGCACGCCAGAGGGGGCAAGGGATTTCCTCGTTCCGTCGCGGCTGAAGAAGGGTAATTTCTATGCGCTTCCACAGTCTCCACAGCTCTTCAAGCAGATACTGATGGTATCTGGAATTGATAGATACTACCAGATAGCCAGATGCTTCAGGGACGAAGATCTGAGAGCTGATAGACAACCCGAGTTCACCCAGATAGATATCGAAATGTCTTTTGTCGAAAGGGAAGATATACTCAATCTGGTGGAGGGCATGATAAGACAGGTCTTTAGAGAAGTCCTGGGCATCGAGCTTCCACAGGAGTTCGACAAATTGTCCTACGAGGATGCCATGAACTTGTACGGGTCTGATAAGCCGGACAGAAGATACGGTATGGAGATGAAGGATCTCACCGAATTCTTCAGAGCTTCAAAGTTTAAGATAGCTAGAAATGTCGTAGATAAAGGAGGTTTTGCAAAAGGTTTTGTGGTTCCAGATTTCTCCAACAGGATGTCGAGAAGACTCGGTGATGAATTTTCGGCATTTATTAGAGATTTCGGGTTAGGTGGAATCGTCTGGTTCGCTTTGAAAGATGGAGGAATAGTCTCTCCAACCAAGAAATACCTTGAGAAAGAATACAATGAGATATCCAAAAACCTCGGTATGAAGGATGGAGATGTCGCTATACTGGCTTTCCACGGAGATTGGGAAGAGCTCTGCATTGGGCTTGGAGCATTGAGATTGAGAATGGGAAGGGAATACTTCAGAGATCTAGAAAAGGGATTCGACGTTCTCTGGGTTGTGGATTTTCCGTTCCTTGAGTGGGACGAGGAAGAGAATAGATGGGTTGCGCGACACCATCCGTTTACAATGCCTGTTCTCGAGGATCTTAGAAAGTACAAGGATGATCCTGGAAAGATCAAAGCCCTTGCGTACGATATAATAATAAATGGATACGAAGTCGGAGGAGGTAGTATTAGAATACACAACAGGGAGATACAGGAAGAAGTTTTTGAACTCATAGGGTTGACAAAAGAAGAAGCCGTTGAGAAATTTGGATTCCTGCTTGAGGCGTTCGAATACGGTGCACCACCGCATGGAGGAATAGCCTTAGGGTTGGATAGATTGGTTGCTATAATAGCAGGTGAGAAATCGATAAGGGATGTTATAGCCTTTCCAAAGACTGCAAGCGGAGTGTGCCAATTGACAGGGGCACCTTCTAAAGTTGATGAGAAACAATTAAGAGAACTCGGAATAAGGGTGGAGGTGAAGGGATGACTAAACTGAACATGGATTTCTTAGAAGAGGATGAGAAACTCGTAATAATCGTGAAGGGTGACATAGACGCTTACCATTCTGCCGACTTCAAAAAAGCGGTCAGAGAGAAGATGGGAGAGTTTTCGGGAACCAAGGTCGTTCTTGATCTCTCAAACGTCTCATACATAGATAGTGCAGGACTCGGTAGCCTAGTTGCTATGCTCAAAGATGCGAGAAACTCTGGAAAGAGCTTTCTCTTGGCCTCGCTCAAGCCAAACGTCAAAAGGATATTTGAAATGACCAGACTCGACAAGGTTTTCAGAATTGTAGACACCCCGGAGGAGGCATGAAATGGAGAAATTCCACATAGCAATAGACGGACCAGCAGGCTCTGGAAAAACGACCGTTTCGAAGCGGTTAGCGGAGTATTTGGGATTTGATTATCTGGATACAGGTGCCATGTACAGGGCGATAGCCCTGTTTCTTAATGAGAGAGGTATACCAGAAGATGATGAACAAGGAATAGACGAGGTCTTATCGAGTGTCAAGATGGAGTTTCGAAATGGGAAATTCTTTTTGAACGGGAGGGAAGTGGGACTCGAGATAAGGACTGCGAAAGCAGGTGCCTTGGCATCGAGATACGCGAAAATTCCAGTGGTTAGAAAGCACTTGACACGCCTTCAGAGGGAAATAGCGGATTCAAGGAAGATGGTCGTGGAGGGAAGAGACATAGGTACAGTAGTTTTACCGGATGCAGAGTTGAAGATCTTTTTAACGGCATCTGTTGAAGAGCGAGCCAGGAGAAGGTGGAGAGAGCTCAAAGAAAAGGGAGAAGAGATATCTTATGATGAGATACTGAAGCAACTCAAAGAACGGGATGAGAGAGACAGCAGGAGGAGTATAGCTCCTTTGAAGCCTGCTAAGGATGCTGTAGTCATAGATACCACAGATATGGGTGTCGATGAGGTTGTCGAGAAGATAGTAAACTTCGTGAAGGAGAATCCAAAATGGAAGTAGTCCTAGCTGCGGACTATGGATTCTGCTTTGGGGTTAAGAGTGCGGTGGACAAGCTTGTCGAGGAGCTAGAAAGTGGGGCAGTAGACAC
>JALVXE010000201.1 GCA_027038385.1 Thermotogaceae bacterium | reverse complement strand
CTTTTACCCCCTCCGTTCGGGCCGACTATCGTGTAGAATTTTCCCTTCTCCAAAGAGAACGTTACATCTTTGATCGCGACTATATCTCCATACCTGACCGTGAGGTTCTTCACCTCAAGGCAGTATTCACACTTCATCTCAGGGCCTCCTCAACGGATTTCTCAACACTTTTGAGGAGTCCTTCAAAACTGTTTGCGTCTGTTCCGAGAACATCCACCTCGATAATCTTCAATTTGCAAGCCCTCACGACGGGTTGGGCTATCTTTCTACTTGAGTTCTTCTCAACGAGAACGTACCTTATGTTTTCCTTTCTGCACATCTTCAAGATGTCTCTGAGTTTTCTCGGGGATAGACTCGCTTGGGATTGTCCAACGAGTGTTGTGTAATCCGCTCTTAGAAAGCGCTTTGCAAAGTGATATAAAGCGGGTCTTAACTCCAGAATCGGCTTATCCTTCCTCGACAGATCTGAACCGATCTTTTCCTCCAAATCCGAAAGCTTTTTCAAGAACGCCACTAGATTTATCCTCATCTTTTCGGATTCCTTGGGATAGATCTCTTCAAGGCAACCTTCGAGCTTCACAGCCATGGCTTGATCCAAAACCGGATCTAACCAGACGTGTGGGTTGATTTTCGGTGCGATTCCAAGAACATCCGAGAGTCTACAGATTTTCACACCTTTTATCCTTGAAAGCCACTCTTCGAATCCCCCACCAAGCACCACTAGAACATCCGCTCTTTCTATCTTTCTCATTGAGGATGGGTTGAGCTGAAATGTGTGGGGGTTAACATGAGGATCTATGAGGATCTTCACATCACCCTCGTATATTTCCTTGGTCATCAGAAATAGGGGCTTTACGCTGACAAGTACGTAAGACAGAGCGATCACAGACGAAAAGATCATGAGAACTACCAATCTCTTCACCGTATTTCACCTCCCTTGGAATTCTACTACGAAGTTTCAAGTTGTTTTTGGTACAATTCCCCGAGGAGGTGATAAGAATGAAGAAACTCTTCAAAAACATAGAATATCTGGCGACTTTCGACAAGGATAGGAGAAAACTCAAGAACGCGTACATATTGGTTGAAGATAATGTGATAAGGGAAGTAGGAACCGGAGATTACGAAGGAGGAGTTGACGAAGTATACGATCTGGATTCGATGTTAGTTCTTCCGGGGTTCGTCAACACGCACCACCACTTCTATCAGACACTCTTTAGGAATGTCAAAGGTGCTCAGAATGCAAAGCTTTTCGACTGGCTCGTGTTCCTTTACGAGCGCTGGAAGCACATCGACGAGGAGGCCACCTACGTCTCAACGCTCACAGCCGTCTACGAGATGATGAAGACAGGAGTCACGACCACAACGGATCACCTGTACCTCTTTCCGTACGGAAACAACGCGATATTCGACTCTGAGATAGAAGCCGCTAAAAGAACAGGGATAAGGTTCCACCCGACTAGGGGGAGCATGTCCCTTTCGAAGAAAGACGGCGGACTTCCTCCAGACAGCGTCGTTCAAAAAGAAGACGAGATAATAGAAGAGTCGATAAGACTTATAAAGCAGTACCACGATCCTTCGAAGTACTCGATACTCAGAATAGCCTTGGCTCCTTGCTCTCCTTTCTCAGTCACACCGGAACTGATGAGAGAGTCCGTGAAGATAGCGGAAGAGTACGATGTCCTCCTTCACACGCATCTTGCCGAGACGCTCGATGAGGAAGAGTTCTGCTTGAAGAAATTCGGAAAGCGTCCAGTTGATTACATGGAGGAACTCGGATGGCTCAATCCGCGCGTCTGGTTCGCTCATCTTGTACATCTGAGTGACGAAGATATAGAGAAACTCGCGAAGAACGACGTCGGAATGGCTCACTGCCCGGCCTCCAACATGAGGCTCGGATCCGGCATAGCGCCCGTCGTTAAGGTGAAGGGAAAGATCAGGGTTGGAATAGCCGTCGATGGAAGCGCGAGCAACGACACTAACAACTTCTTCCAGGAAATAAGACTCGCCATGCTCCTTCAGAGAGTCAGGTACGGAGCTGACGCCATAACACCGGAGGAGGTCTTGGAGATGGCAACGCTCGGCGGAGCGAAGGTCTTAAGGATGGACGATTACATCGGATCGATAGAGGTTGGAAAGGCTGCTGACTTCATCGGAATAGACCTTTCAAAACTCGAGCTTTCCGGCTGTCTTGACGATCCACTTGCATCGATCGTGATGTGTGATCCGAAAGAGGCGGATATGGTCGTGATAAACGGTAGATTGAGAATCTGGAAAGGCGAAGTCATAGGAGAAGATCTCGAGAAGATCGCGGACTGGCAGAACAGAAAATCCAGAGAACTCCTTTCAAAAGAACCGTGAATTTAAGATGCACGAAGATCACAAGCACGAAAAAGAAAAAAGTCTCTTCCTCTCGATATTCTTCAACCTTTTGATAGTGTTAGCTGAAGTGATAGGAGGGCTGGTCTCGCGGAGCACAGCTCTCCTTTCCGATGCTGCACACAACAGCTCTGATGTCCTGTCGATGATATTCAGCTACTCGGCTGTGAAGGTATCGAAGAGAAAGAGAGACGAGAGATTCACCTACGGATACGAAAGAGCAGAAGTTATCGCAGCTGTTGTGAATTCGGTATTTTTGATGGTAGTTGGCGGGTTCGTCACGTTCGAGGGTATCAAAAAACTCATAAGTCCCGAAGCTGTAGATCCGAAGGTCATGCTTCCAGTCGCAATAGTGGGATTAGCTGGAAACGTGCTCACGATACTCTTTCTTCACGAGCATCACCACGATATAAACGTTCACTCGACTTTCGTTCACATAACAGCAGACGCCATATCATCTGTTCTAGTCGTGGCCCTTGGAATAATTCTTTTCTTCAAGCCGCTTTATTTTTTAGACGGTTTGATATCCCTAGCGATAGCGACCTACATGATCGCGATGGGCTGGAGAGTCTTCAAAAGAGCCTCGTCGATACTGATGCAAGCCAGGCCAGAGTGGATAGACATATCGGATTTGAAGAGAATCCTTGAAAATTTGGAAGGTGTTAGAGATGTTCATCACATTCACATCTGGACGATAAATGGAAAAGACGCTTTTGCAGAGCTTCACGTGACTCTTGAGAGTAAAAACTCGGATATAGATTACGTGAGAAGATCCGTTGAGGGAAGACTCAAACAGCTTGGAATTTCCCACTCTACTATCCAGATCGAGAAAGAGAGATGTGAAGAACTTCCCCCCTCGTTGTAAAATATTGACATCAAACAAAAGGAGATCGGAAGTTGAACAGAACAAAGAAGGATATTCTCAGGATAGCCGTCCCATCTATGGGAAGTTCGGTCTTCAACATGCTCTACAGCTTTGCAGATCTCGCCTGGATAGGAAGGCTCGGAAAAGACGCCGTCGCTTCCGTGACTCTCGCCGTGAGCCTTTACAACATGAACTACATACTCAACGAGATGTTCGGCGTTTCTTCGATGGTACTCTTATCAAGAAGCTGGGGAAAGAGAGACCTGAGATCTTTTGAGAACGCGGAAGGCAGATAGTCGTTTACAAATTCCTCGCCGGGCTTTTGCTTCTGATAGTCACGTATCCGTTATCTCCGTTTCTTCTCTCGTGGCTCGGAAGCGGAAAAGTTCCTCCCAGCAATGCGATCTCTTGTTACAGGATAATGGCTCTGTTCCTGCCGTTTTCCTTCCTCATGGGAACTATGATGACTACCTTTAGATCCATAGGAGACACCAAAACTCTTTTCTATGTCGTAGCGTTTGGCTCGATATCGAACATATTTTTGGATCCAATTTTTATGTTCACCCTGAAGATGGGCGTTTCGGGTTCGGCTCTCGCTTCTGGAGTATGCTCAACCGCATCGATGGTGCTGGGGTTTTTCCTAGCGAAAAGGAAATGGAGCGTGTGGCTTTTGAAATACACAAAGCTCGAGCTCGATATCCTCAAGAAAATCCTTAAGATAGGTGGACCGTCTCTGGTCGATTCCATAAATTGGAACATCACAAGGATCGCCATGGTGAAGATATTCTCGATGTACGGCGTTCTGGCAACGGCTACCTTCGGAATATTCACAAGGACAATCGATACAGCCTGGATGATAGGCTTCGCGCTTGAAGGAGCGATAACGACACTCGTTGGTCAGAGCCTCGGGAGGAGGAATTCTTCAAAGGCGTTTGAAGTCTTTTCAGAAGGGTTGAAGGTAGGCATCCTGATAGGGATCATCGCCTCCGCCGCCATTTTTATATTCTCCACGCCGATCGCATCACTTTTTTCAAAAGATCCTCAACTCGTAAAGTCCGCATCATTTTTTCTCAGGTACACATCTTTTGGGTTCTTCTTCATGTACATCATGAACGTATCTTACGGTACACTCGTTGGCGGTGGAAGAACGATCGATACGCTGTTCATCAGTCTTCTGAGTAACTGGGCTTTCAGGATCCCCGTGATGTCCGTTATGAAGATTTTCAGCTTCGGATACAACGCGCTCGGACTCGTTATAGCACTCTCGATAGCCTTGGGATCTTTTGTGGGGCTTTTCATGGTCAAAAAGAAAAAGTGGCTGAAATTCGAAGTCTAAATTGGATATCCTATCCTCTCACCTTTGAAATCGTAATCTCTGAACCTGTCTTCACTCATGACAACAGCACCCTTTTGGCGAGCTAAGGATATTATCAGCTCATCGGCTGGGGAGTGTCTGTAAGTGAATTTGGAAGAGATTATATCGTCAAGCAAATTCTTGCCGCTTTTCGGGACTATGTGCTCCACGTTCCCGTCAAAGACTATGTAAACGGGATAAAATGTCTTTTTCTCATTTGAAAGTGCCAGAAAGAGATCTTCAAAACGCACGACACATAGATCGTACTTCCAAAGAAAGTTGTTCCCATCGATGACGAGCGGTCGCGATTTTTTAGATAAAACGACTTTCACGATGTAGGGATGCACCGATATCGATAGCTCATCTCTGAACTTATCTGACAAATCCGTCGCGGCTCTGAGATCTTCCAGAAGGTTTTCATAAAGTTTCCAGGGCTTCAGATTCCTCGCGATATCTATCAGATCCCTGAATGGAATTTCTTCACCTTTGTCCTGATGGAATTTTCTCCTTCCCCTGAAAAGATCCAAAATCCCCCGGAGAAATTCCGGGGGAAGATTCGATATCATGGAAGCTCTGTCTATTCTCCTTTTCTCGTTTCCCCTTCCGAAGAAGAGTTCTTTCAAAGATAGTTCTAAAATGTCTGGACTCACACTTCTGAGAAGCCCTTTCTCGTCTTCTATTATCACGATGAGATCCTCGACATCCTCAGAGTCCCATCCATCTTTTCTAAGGATCCTTAAAAGCTCATTTCTCATCGCAATCTCTCGTGGCCACCAAATCAACACCGAGATTCAATACGTTTTTCTCTATGACATCTCCTATCTTAACGGGAGCTTCGACTTCAAGAGACTTTATGTGATCCATAAGCTCTTTTATTTTGTCTCTTGGAACCGCTCCAGAAGTCTTCACCGATACCAGCGGCAACACTCCACCGGATACCCTGACACTCGTTGTCAGGATTCTCATCGGATTCTCGATTTCTTGTAGAGCGAACTCTTCACCACGCGGGCATCTGTTGCCCTCGACTTCTATGCCGTCTTTGGTGACTTTTACCTTCAGCATACAACCAAGTGGGCATCTCACGCACTTAATCCTTTCCATCTTCACACCTCCGTCACAGAAACGACTATTTCATCTTCGCATGGCGGTTCTATTTCAACGTGCACCATCTCAGCCGGGGTGAGATCTTCCGCTTCTATCTCGTATTTTCCTATTCTCACGACCGCTCTTTCCATCGGCCTGCTGACTCTGAGATAAACTGATAACGGGTCACTTGGATCGTACCACTTCGGATGGAGTACTTTTACGCCTTCACCTTTCTTAACGGGAATTCTCTTCCCTTCAAATTTTCCCTTCGCGTAGAGCGCTGCGTTCTTTCCCGCTTTCTCTCCCTCGTTGGCCACATAGTCGACAAGATCGAATATCGTCGTCACATTCCCGGCGGCAAATATTGAATCGACGGAAGTCTGTCCGGAGTTAGATACCAGTATTCCGCTTTCAACATCGACGAATTTCGCCAGAAGCTTCTTAACCGGCACGAGCCCGACGGACACTACGAGCGTATCGACTTTCAATTCTTTTTCAGTACCCGGGATCGGGCTGAATTTCCCATCGACTTTTGCCACTATGACCTTCTCGAGCCTTGGAAATCCTTCGACCCTGACTACCGTGTGAGACAAGTAAAGCGGTATGTCGAAATCTTCAAGACACTGCTTTACGTTCCTTCTCAATCCTCCCGGATACGGAAGTCTCTCAACTACCCCGATGACTTCCATACCTTCAAGGTGCATTCTCCTTGCCATTATCAATCCGACGTCTCCGGATCCCAAAACGAGAGCTCTCTTTCCCGGAAGATACCCGTCTATGTTTATCATCCTCTGAGCCTGGCCGGCGGTGTATATACCGACCGGTCTTGTACCGGGTATTAGAAGTGACTGGAAAGTCTTCTCCCTTGCCCCGGTTGCGAAGACCATACTCTCGTAATGGATTTCTTCTATTCCACGTCTGGATATAACTATGAGTTTTTTCTCTTCTGGAAATATCTTGTGAACGAACGAGCCTGTCATCACTTCGACATCGCTTGGTATCTCTTTCTTAAGCCTTTCTGCAAATTCCGGACCTGTGAGCTCTTCTTTGTATCTGTGAACCCCAAAGCCGTTGTGTATACACTGCTGAAGTATTCCGCCTACCCAGTTCTCGTTGTCAAGAAGGAGAACATGAGCTCCATTCTCAGCTGCTCCCTTGGCTGCAGCCATACCGGCCGCTCCAGCTCCGACAACGACGACTTCAACTCTTTTCATGGTCTCACCTTCCCAACTGCTATGTTGCTACCATCGGCATTCAGGAGAATCTCTTCTATCGGGATACCGGCTTCCCTTGAGATTATCTTCGCTATCTTCATCGCACATCTAGCGGCCTGACAGGGTCCGCACATGGCACCCGTTCTGAATTTCACGGAGTCGAGAGTCCTTGCGCCACGTTTTACCGCTTCGACTATCTCGCCCTCCGTAACTCTGTTGCAGACGCAGATGATATTTCCGTATCTCTCATCTTTTCTCACGAGCTCTGCCCAGTCTTCTATGCTGAGCCTTGATACCTTCTGTATGCTCTTGATGCTTTTGATGTATTCTCTCTTTTTCTGAAGATTTATCTTTAGCCTTTGCTGGAGAAGTTCTTCAACAACGTATTCCGCTATCGCGGGTGCTGCGGTCAGACCCGGCGATCTTATAGCCGCGACGTTTATGAATCCCCAGACCTTTTCGCTCTCTTTTATAAAGAAATCCCTTTGCGGGGATTCCGGTCTCAATCCGGCGAATGTTCTCAGGACCTTGTTTAGTTTTATCGACGGGATGAGTTTCTTCGCGCCTTCATGAACTTCCTTCAAGCCGGACTCGGTCGTCGAGACGTCGCCTTTCTTATCCGGTGGAAGGTCCACCGCATTCGGACCTATGAGGGTGTTCTCAGATAGAGTCGGCACAACCAACATCCCTTTACTTCCATGAGACGGTGTCGGGAAAAGAACGTAATTCGTGTATTCCTGAGTGTCAAGGAGTATATACTCCCCTTTTCTCGGATGTATCGGCACAGATTCGGCTCCGGCCATCTTCGCTATCTCGTCGGCGAAAAGCCCGGATGCGTTTATCACGACATCCGCTTCATACTCATTTTTATCCGTGATTACTTTTCTGACCCTTCCACCGCTGACTTCTATATCAACAACTCTCTCGCCCAGAGCTAACTTTCCACCGTTCATAACGAAATTATCAGAAGCGCTCAGGGCCACTCTCCAAGGTATGACTATCCCGGCGCTCGGAGCGTAAAGGGAGGCTTTAACATCGGGGTTGACCTTCGGGATCATCGACAGAACTTCTTCTCTATCTAGTATCTTCATTCCCTTTATTCCATTCTTCTCTCCCCTCTTGTAAAGCTCCTCGAGGGTCTTCAAATCGCTTTCGTTAAAAGCCAGAACGTGCGAGCCGACCCTCATAAAGGGAAAGTCAAGGTCCTTTTGAAGCTGTGTGTACGCTTCGTTACCAGGAACGACCAACGAAGCCCTTAACGTCCCAGGTTCATCGTCATATCCAGCGTGAATTATCCCTGAATTTGCCTTAGTGACTCCCCAACCAACATCGTTCTCCTTCTCTATGAGAGTCACATCAGCCTCGTAGAACGAGAGAAGTCTCGCTATGAGAGTTCCAACTATTCCTCCACCTATGACAGCGATTTTCAACTCTTTCACCTCCACGTCCGAAATGATAACACCTTCACAAATTTTCTTTCAAACCTTCCCAAGATTTCTTCATCTCGTACATCCTCTCATCCGCAACCTTTATCGCTCTCTCAATATCTCCTCTGTAATCCGAAATGCCGTATGATATCGTGGTTTTAGATCTTACCTTGAAATCTTCAGCGATTTTTTTCATTATCTCATCTGCGCAATCTCTTTCGCAATTTCTGAGAAGCACTAGAAATTCGTCCCCTCCATATCTTATGGCGTAATCTTTCCCCTTGATGTTTTCCATTATAACTTGAGATAAAATTCTGAGCACCTCATCTCCGTAGTCATGACCAAAGGTGTCGTTGAGCATTTTGAACTTGTTTATATCTATGAACACAACAGAATCCCCTACTTTAAGTTCTACTTCGCTCAAAACCTTTCTGTTGTAGATTCCCGTCAGAGCGTCTATCCTGCTCAAGTTTGCGATCCCCATGTACCTTATGTAATCCCTGAGCTTCATATTTATCATTATGAAGGCGGTCATCGTTATAGAGGTTATGGCCGGAAGAACCACGGAGGTTCCAAGGAGTCCACTTATCAAATACTGAACTATCGACGCTATGAGTGTGAGCATGGAGAGGATGAGGAGCGTGTATCCATACTTTATGGCGAAGAATATCAGGGTCACCGCCATGCTCGCAGTGAAGAACGGGAGGAGCACTGTGGCAACCTCAACGGAATATTTGTAATCGAAGAATGCCAAAATTACAACACTTAGAACTCCAATTGGGACAGAGAGTCTGGAGATCTTGAAACGATCGTTCATGCTTTCAAATGTTGCGTAAAAGAAGACGAGCATGAGTATCGTAGACAAGGCGGCGGTTTTGTTTACCACCCCGTAGTAGAAATCTATATTAGAAAAATTCGGAAACGTGAAGTAGAACAAAAGGAAAGTTCCTGTTGAGAGTATAGATATAGAGAAGTAGGAAAAGGTCCTTCTGTCACGGCCCTCGCCCTTGGGAAGAACCAAAACTGCGTAGAGGAAGAACACCCCCATGGCTATGAAGATGGGAGATAGAGCCATCGGAATGATCGTTTGGATCGTGTTCATAAAGAATGCATAGAGCCACGGGTTATCGGATAAGAAAGGTTGGGCCGGCATAGAAACATCGTATTTCCCCCAAATCTTGAAAGTGAACTCGTTCATTCCTCTTTTTATGTGAATCGAAACAGGAAAGGTCGCTCTCCAGATTTTTGATGCCGCACCATCTCCACCAACTTTGAAGACCGTCTTCCCATTTACGATGACTTCAACCCCTTGAGCGTCGACCATGCGGAGGACGAGAAAAGTATCCTTGGATTCGCCAGACAGATATCTTCCCTTCACGACAACCCATTTGGGTTTTTCTAGTTGAAATTTCGTTCTCCCGATGAGGAGAACCTCATTCTTGTGGTGCAGATAAGGCGTCCAGGATAGAATGGAAAAAACGGTGTACACGGATATCAAGATCAAGGATAGAAATTTTCTCAATTCTTCATCACACCTCTATTCCAAGGAGCCTCCTTGCCAAAAGCCCGACAACGAACGCCACTATCATGACTCCCATGGAAAGGAGGAACATCTCCAGAAATAGGGAGGAAAACTTCTGCTCTTTTACGACTGCGACAAAATAAGTGAAAGCGGCTATGACCGCGACGACCGCGATAAGGGCTGAGATGAAGGATATGTAAGGATTCGGTATGAGAAAATAAGGCAGAACGAGCATTATTACAACGACTATGTAAGCTATTCCGGTGTATATAGCAGCTCTTAACGGATTCTTCCCTTCTTCCGCTTCCGATTTCTGGGACAGATATTCAGACACGGCCATCGAGAGAGCTGCTGAAATTCCCGTTATCACTCCAGCCAGTCCGACGACTTTCGAGTTTCTGAGTGCGAAAGTAAGACCAGCAAGCGTACCTGTGAGCTCGACTATCGCATCGTTGAGCCCGAGAACCATTGAACTTATGTAGCCTATTCTCTCTTCGTCGAGCATGCCGATGAGCTCAAGCTCGTGACGTTCTTCGTCTTTTATGATCTTGGATATCTCTGGAAAGTCCTTCTCTATTTTCTCGTAGTTTATCTGGGCGATCTTCTCGCCCCTCTCCATGGCCTTCAAAGCGAAAGTGAGACCAAATATGTAAGAGAGCATGGTGTACCAAAAGATCTTGAATCTGCTTGGGTTCACCTCTTCTTTGGTTCTTCTTTTGATTATCTCGTAGTGTGATTTCTCGTCCTGAGCTATCCTTGTGAGTATCTCTTTATTCTTTCCTTCCTGACGCTTGGCTAACTTCAGGTATATGTGGTGCTCGGTTATCTCGTTCTTCTGGAATTTCAAAAGGTCTGATCTTACACTCATATCCTCCCTCCCTTTTTGAGGGGATTCTATCAGAAATCTTTCGAGATAATGGATATTAAGAAGTCTTCATGTGAATGAAAACCTTCCTCACTACCTCATATTCATCCATATCTCCGAAGAATTCCGTGAAGACTATGTCGCTTTGAGATATCCTGTATCCGTTTTTGATCATCTCCCTGAGGACCTTGTAGATCTCCCCATCTAATCTTCCCTTATCCACCTCATCTTCTATTATTCTCAGGGCGTCATCGTTTGACATTCCCTTTCTGTACGGCCTGTTCTCTGTCAACGCCGTGAAGACATCCGCAACTTGAAGTATTCTCGCTCTAATTCCAAGTTCGTTTCCCTTGAGCCCCCAAGGATATCCCGATCCGTCGAGTCTCTCGTGATGGAGCGATGCTATAGCGGTGAACTCGCTCAGATTTGGGTATTTCGAAAGCATTTTGAACGTACCGGAAACGTGCAGATTCATCACGTGCCTCTCCGGCCTGTTCAGTCTTCCAGGTTTGTGCAGGATCTCTATGGGCACGGTTAACTTCCCTATGTCGTGTATGAGTCCGGATATGTACATCACGAGGGAGTCGAACTTGTTATTGAAAATCTCCGCAGCCAAATCCCTAGCTAGCGTTGCTATGGAAGAAGAGTGTCTCACGGTGAACGGAGATTGAAGGTCGACCATGAGAACGAAGATCTTCAGAAGCTCTACAGACTGCTCCAGACTGACGTGCATGTTGAATCCGCAAAAATCGTCCAGCATGGGTTCGGAGTCGAAGACGTAGGTCATCTCCACATAGGATTTGAAGAGGTCCTTCGCAGCTGCTCTGACTTCTTCAACCATTTTGTGGGTGTTCAGAAATCTCTCAATCCTCTCAACGGTTTCTATGACGTCTGGTTCTGAATCTCGGATTATCACCGAAATGTTGTCCGCAACGTCCAAGATGCTCGATATCAGGATCTCTTCATCACTACCCGTCAGTTTGTCGAAAGGATTGTGATGCTGCCTCAGTGCGTTTAGATACTTCTGTGAAAGTATTCCGACTTTTTCCATCATCCTCGTTGAGAATGCCGCGTGGTACATGTCTTTGTCTATTCTGTAAAGCAGAGAGCTCAGCGTGTATGAGCTATCTTCAGATAACTTCACTATCTCATCCGGGGCGATTATCTCTGAGTAGATCACCAGGCCTACATCGTGAAACAGACCCGTTATGTACATGCTGGAAAGGTTCTCAAGCGGTTTTATCCTCTTCATGATCATGGCCGATATCTTCGCCACGTCTACCGAGTGATCTATTAAGGGGGCGAGATTCGTGGTTCTCAAGTCGATAAACATCTTTATCATATCAGAGAAAGGCGTTATGGAAACTCTTTTCCTCACGATTTCTCACCCTCTCAAGCCGCGTTGCTCGATCATACCACAAAGATGCAAAAAATAAAAAACGTGTGTCATGCTTGTCCTAGATCTCATCGTTGACCGCCAGAAGATGACTGTGGTAGAATTTTGCTTGCCGGGGCGTAGCGCAGGTGGAAGCGCGCCTGCATGGGGCGCAGGAGGCCGGAGGTTCAAGTCCTCTCGCCCCGACCAGAAAATATGGTACAATACCTTCTGTGTTGGGAGGTCGTCTAATTGGCAGGACAGCGGACTCTGGATCCGCCGGTGGAGGTTCGAGTCCTCCCCTCCCAGCCAGGATTTGGGTGGCGGCGAGCCACCCAATTGTTTTTAAAAGAGGGTGATGGTCTTGAAGATCGGATACGTAACCGGAAGCAGTGAAGCGTCCCCCTACGAGTTCTACGTCAGGCTCAAGAGCGAAATAAATCATCCCCCGGATCTCATGGTCAGGATAGGGGATATCGTGAGGGTGGACTTTGAATATCCGAACTTCGGAAAGATATCGATTTATGGAGTGGTCACGAAGATATTGAACACCTGGGACGTTCCGATGAGAGGTTTTGAGGAAATCATAACTATTGAGAAGGGTGTGAAGCCGAAACTCTCTTCCTTCGTAGCGAAGATCGTAACGACGAGGATCGTTTCAAATCGTGGTGAGATGAACCCACCGGACGTTCCTCCTATACCCGGCAGCTTCGTTCATCTTGTGGAAGATGACGAGGTTGACGTAGCGTTGGGATTCGATAGCTTTTCCGACAGAAAACTCCCAGTTGGACTCTTGGAAAACGGCTCGGTGGCTTTTCTCGATCTTTCTTACATCCTAGGTGAGAACGGGGCTCACATAAACATCTCAGGACAGTCCGGAGTGGCATCCAAGACCTCCTATACTACGTTTTTGATAAGGTCGATCATAGACAACATCAGGAAATCGAGAAGGTATGGACACCTCAAGCCGATATTCGTCGTGTTCAACGTCAAAGGTGACAGCTTGATGTTCATAGATCACTACAGCAGGCGCTGGGTAGAGTCCAAGGAAACCGGTATGGGAAAAGAGTGGAGGAGGATGTACGAGAAACTCGGAATTCTTCCAAAACCGTTTGAAAACTCGGAGTTTTACGCGGTTGAAAAGTCCGAATTCGTCGGATCTGGGGTCGATTCGCTCAGGGTTGATGCGAAACCGTACTCTTGGAACACGGCGGATTTCTTCGATTTAGGACTTTTTGAGATGATCTTCGACCCTCAAGAGCTTGAGAGAAACAGCAACCTGATGCTCGCTGTGATATCCATAATGGAATACATGAACGCTGAGGATACGGCAAATCCTAGAGAAAGGGCCATCAGGAGGAGTGAGATATCGAATCCGTACGAGATACTTCTGAAGCTCAAAGAGGGAGATAGTCTTTACAGCATGTTGAAAGGTATTGGAATAGGTGTTAGCACAATAAAGCTTCTCAAAAGAAGGCTTCAACTCGCGATTAATATCGGTCTTGCGCGGATCTGGAAAAAGGATGGAAACAAGATAGATTGGAACAGGCCGGGTGGCATCACGGTTATAGACATATCGAAGCTCAGAACGAGAATGCAGTCGATAGTAGTTGGAGCCGTGATAAAGGAAATAATGAGGGAAAAAGAATCGGGAATGCTTTCGAATTCACCGGTGTTCATCGTGCTGGACGAGCTGAACAAATATGCGCCCAGAGATGAGAGGAGCGAGATAGCTTCGATATTCAGGGATGTTTCAGAGAGAGGAAGGTCCTTCGGAGTGATACTGATTGGGGCGGAGCAAACGGCCTCTGAGGTGGATTACAGGGTTATAACCCAAGCGGCTACGGTGGTCGTTGGAAGACAGAAGTGGGTGGAGCTCTCAAAGAGTGAGTACGGACATCTTCTGGACGAGCAGAAGAGAAAAGCGGCAACTCTGACCCAAGGTAGCGTCATAGTCGACCAGCCTTTCATGAGAGTACCGATAACCGTTCGTTTTCCGTTTCCAGCATGGGCTCTCAACGAGAACGACTACTACTTTGAAGATGAGGGCGTGCTGATTTAGTTCTTGAAGACGTCGGCGGTGATAAGTATAATAATCACCTGAGCCGAGGTGGCGGAATTGGCAGACGCGCCTGACTCAGGATCAGGTGGCCACCAGCGGCCATGCGGGTTCGAGTCCCGCCCTCGGCACCAGAAAAAAGGGCTCCGAAAGGAGCCCTTTTCACTTTTCTTCCTCGTTCTGGTTTTCCTCGTAATCGTACATGTTATCCGTTTCCTCCGTCGACTCGACTATGTCACCTATCTGTATGTTCACCGAGTCCACGGCCATCTCTGTCATCCTCTCGACTGTATCTTTCACTTTGAACATCAGATCTTCAGCGTATTTCTTCAAGGACGTATTGTAAGGAGCCGATATACCCTTTATCGTTATTTCAAGGTGATCCTCAGGGGTTCTCTGGATCAGAATGTTTTTCTTGAGTTTCTTCTTCTCCTTCTGGTTGTCCTCTATCTTCATGTAGTCGACCGCTGCACGGAATATTATCTCCTTTATAACGCTATCTGAGATTTCTATCTTCCCTCCGTTGTACTCCATGCCATCACCTCCAATTCTCACACCTTCTCAACATACTCGCCCGTTCTCGTATCGACTCTGACCTTGTCTCCAACTTCTACGAAGAACGGAACGGTGATCTTCAAACCGGTTTCCAGTTTAGCGGGTTTCCCACCACCAGAAGCGGTGTCCCCTTTGTATCCCGGTGGAGTCTCCACAACCTCGAGAACGACTGTTGTGGGAAGTTCCACTCCAATAGGAGTCGATCCGTGGAATATCAGGGAGACTTCCATGTTCTCAACCAGATAGTTCATCGCATCTCCCAGAACTTCTTTTGAGAGAGGATGTTGATCGTAGTCATCGAGAGTCATGAAGTAATAGACTTCTCCGTCGTTGTAAAGGTACTGGGCTGGCCTGAACGAGACTTCGGCTTCTTCCAGCTTTTCGGTGCTCATAAAGTTTATGTCCCTGACGTATCCGGTTATGACGTTCTTCATCTTCACCCTTACCTGTCCAGAACCTCTCGCCCTGAAGTGTTTCGTAGCCTCCAGTACCCTGTAAACTTCTCCGTCGTACACCACGAATGTGTTCTTTTTGAGATCACTCACACTGATGGCTGCCACCTTATCTCCTCCCTCTCATTTTTTCGGCAATAAATTATACCACCCGTTGTTAAAACTCCTCGAAAGTCACTCATAGAATACCACAGGACATCTTGACGTCACCGATTAGAGTGTGATAATATACCGAACGCAGGTCGGGGCGTAGCGCAGGTGGAAGCGCGCCTGCCTTGGGAGCAGGAGGCCGGAGGTTCAAGTCCTCTCGCCCCGACCAAGAGAAAATGGGCGGGTGTAGCTCAATTGGTAGAGCATCGGCCTTCCAAGCCGAGGGTTGCGGGTTCGAGTCCCGTCGCCCGCTCCATTTTTGTGGGTCTTTGAAGCGCCCGTAGCTCAACAGGATAGAGCATCGGATTTCTAATCCGAGGGCTGTGGGTTCGACTCCCACCGGGCGCGCTTTTTTTATGTGGTGGCCATAGCTCAGTTGGTAGAGCGCCTGACTGTGGATCAGGCGGTCGCGGGTTCGAGCCCCGCTGGCCACCCCAGAGGTGCGCCCGTAGCTCAACGGGATAGAGCGTCGGATTTCGGATCCGATGGCTGCGGGTTCGAGTCCTGCCGGGCGCGCCAAGCCCGCAATACATTCAAAACATCATAACAGCAAAGGGGGTAATAACATGGAAGTCCTCAAGGTAGCTTCAAACTCAAATCCGAACAAGGTAGCTGGAGCTCTTGCTGGTGTCATAAGGGAAGAGGGTAGAGCGGAACTTCAGGCTATAGGTGCCGGAGCGGTTAACCAGGCTATAAAGGCCATCGCCGTAGCGAGAGGGTACTTGGCGCCCAGCGGAATTGACCTCGTCTGTGTTCCAGCCTTTACGGATGTTGAGATAGACGGAGAGAAGAAAACGGGTATAAAGTTCATCATCTTTCCGAGAGAGTGAAATGATCTAAGAAGCCCCCGCCTGAGTGGCGGGGGCTTTTGTTCGGGGGGATAAGCGTGAACAGGTTTAGAAACGCGAGCGGGACGCTCGTGATTTTGAATACAGTGCTTTACATAGCGATGGTAATGTTCTCTCCTAGAGGTGTGGGAAATTTCGTGTACTGCAAGACGTTGATACCGGGATCTGTCGCGAAATACCTCCTTTTCGGGGCTCAGGTTGGGATAATAGTCTCTGGGTGTGGTGAGTGGTTCAGACTCTTCACCGCGATGTTCGTTCATGGAGGAATACTTCACCTCCTATTTAATATGTACGCCTTGTACTACCTTGGAAACCTCGTTGAGTACACATACGGCGTTTGGAGGTTTCTCGTGTTCTACTTCGCCTCAGGTTTTGTGGGGAACGTCGCTACACAAGTGTTTTACAGAAGTTCGATATCTCTGGGGGCGAGTGGCGCGATATTCGGTCTCGCTGGAGTTCTTCTCTCCGCTGGCTTTAGGTCTGACACACCGATATTCCTGAGGCCATACACAGGGGCCGCGCTCCTCCCAATGATAATCTTCAACATAGTCTACGGTTTCATACCAGGTAGCGGTATAAACAACGCGGCTCACATAGGAGGCCTGATAACGGGAATGATATTCGGCTATTTCACGAATGTTCCTCACTATCCGATATCCCTGAGGGAGCTTTCCTACAGGCTGAGGTACAGGGATTTTTGGACGAATCCATGGTACAGGAACTTGAGAAGGGAATTCATCTGGGTGTTGCTCGGATCCGCTTCGGTTGTTGTAGTTGTAATCGCTTTCATAGCGCTTGTGCCATCCTCCGTGAGAATGCTCAACGCCTTGAGGGGGTGGTGATACGAAGATACTGATGCATGTTTGCTGTGCACCGGACGCAACGACGGCTTATCTGAGACTCAAAGACAAAGGCGAAGTCACGATGTACTTTTACAACCCGAACATCCATCCTAGATCGGAGTACATAAGAAGGCTCGAAGCGGCGAGAAAACTGGTGAGGCTCTGGAATGTGGATTTGATCGAGGGAAAGTACGAGCCGGACGAGTATTTCAAAGCGGTGAAGGGATACGAAAACCTCGGAGAGATGAGCTATAGGTGTTTTTTGTGTATAAGACAAAGGTTGTTGAGGACTGCAGAGCTCGCAAAGAAGTTGGGATATGATTCATTTTCGACTTCCCTTCCAACAAGTCCTAAAAAGAGCTATCAGATGGTACTGGAAATAGGAGAGGAGGCAGAGAAATCTTTTGGTGTGAAGTTCATCATAGAGGATTTCAAGAAAAACGGGGGATATCCGCTCTCTGTAAAGCTCTCAAAAGAACTCGATCTTTACAGGCAGAACTACTGTGGATGCATCTTTTCATACTATGAAGCTGAGGAAAAGAGAATGGAATCTAGGAGAAGAAGAAAGGACAAGCTTATGGAGCTTTTCAGAACGTTGGATTTGAGTGAGGACTTTGAGATCGATCAAGAGGAGCTTTCGGTGAGTGGAGATCTCATAAAGAGGTTGGGGCTTGAAAACTTCGGTGAGATATTGAAGCTCGCTAGGCCGAAAAAGCTCGTTGTAGATGTTGAAACTTATGAGAATTTCTGGATGGGTAAGAAGAACGCGAGGTTCGGGAAGTTCAAAGTGAGAATCATCGTGAAAGATCATGTCACCGAGGGTACCACGGGAGTATGACCCCATCGATTTCTCGAAATTCCATATCGAAAAGCTCTTTGAGGTCTTCTAGATTCGGTTTTTCAGAATCGAATTGTACCTCGCCCGATCTAACGCCTATGAACCTGTCAGCGAATGAAAACGCGAGTTGTATATCATGAAATACTGATATAACAGTCTTTCCTGTTCTGGATATCTCCTTTAGAGTTCTTGCTATCCGTCTTTTGTGAGGTGGATCCAAGTGGAGCTCGAGCTCGTCTACCAGGATAACTTCAGATCCTTGAGCGATGGCCCTCGCTATCATGACAAGCCTTTTCTCACCACCGCTGAGCGTAGAGAACATCCTCTCTTTCAAGTGCTCCACTCCAATGCTTTTAAGGGCCCTGATCGCTAGCTCTTCCTCCTCTTTAGATGGGAAAAAGCTGCGGCCTGAAAAAGCCATCTTCACGACGTCCAGAGCCGTGTAGTCGTACATCGGCATGAAATCTTGTGAGATCATCGTGATGATCTCGGAAATTTCCCTTCGTGATATTTTATATATATCCTTCCCAAAGATCCTCACGTTGCCAGAAATCGGTTTGAGTATGCCGGAAATACTCCTTAAAAGCGTTGTCTTTCCAGATCCATTCGGCCCGAGTATTGCGGTGAAACCACCGCCTATTCTCAAGTTTAAACCTTTTATTACAATTTTTTTGTCGTATCCCACGCGGAGATTCTCTATCTCTATCAATCTCTTACCTCCTCATTATGTAGAAGAAGAACGGTATCCCCACGAAGGCGGTTATCACTCCTATTGGAACTTCTGAAGGCGCTGCTATAGTCCTCGAGATGAGATCTGATAAGACTAAGAAAGTTCCACCAACAGCTGCTGAATACGGAATACTAGATCTGTGAGAGTAACCGAAGAGCTTTCTCGTTATATGAGGTATCACCAGCCCCACGAATCCTATGCTTCCAAACCTTGAAACGACAAGTGATGTTGAGACCACACCACTTAAGAACACGATCAGCTTGACTTTTTCCGTCTCCACTCCAACGACTTTTGCGAAATCCTCACCAAAGGTCATGGCGTCGAGAGCTCTCCAGTTCAAAATTGTTGGGATCATAGCTATAGCAAAAGCAATCGCTGCGAATGAAAAATCGTTCCAGACAGTTGCGGAGAAGCTTCCGAATATCCAAGTCGTGAACCCTTGAGAAGATCTCCTGATGTAGAAGAGGAAGAACAAGGTGAGTGCTCCGAAGAATATGTTCATCGTCGCTCCAGACAGGACGAGCAGTGTGTTCGATATCATCTTTCCCCTACTTGATATGATCAAGGCTAAAAGAGCTGAGATCATCGAGAACGCGAACGCGAATACCGGGGTTAAAGCCACGTAGAGGTAACCCTTGACTTCGGCTATCGATAGAGATAGCGAGGCACCGAATGAAGCCCCTGCGGAAACCCCCATGAGGTATGGATCCAAGAGAGGATTCTTGAAGAGTCCCTGGTACGAGTTCCCAACGATTGACAGGATCGCTCCGACTAGGAACGCGGAGAAAACCCTCGGCATTCTGAGATCGATGATCAGCTTTCTAGCGAGCTCGTCTTTGAACATCGAAGCTGGGGAGACTCTCACGCTCCCCAGCGAAATTCCGAGAAATATCGAAATCGACGCGACCAAGATGGTTAGAAAAATCTTCATTCTTTTATGAATCTGTAGATCACCTCTAGCAGATCGAATATCTGGGGGGACGGCTGACTCGCTACGTTTCCGTCTATAACGAGAATTTTCCCGTTTCTAACGGCCCTCAACGGTTTGAAAGCCTCAAAATTCTCGACGGCCTTTTTGGCATCTTCGTCGCTTCCAAAGTACTTGGCAACTATTATCACATCTGGGTCTTCTTTGTATATGTACTCTATGGATAGTGGTATCCATCCGTTGGGGCCGGCTAAAGAGGCTGCTATGTTTCTGCCACCGGCGAGAGTTATCAGATCGTTCATGTAAGAACCTGAGCAAGCTGTCCAGATCTCCTTCGATCCAGCTTGAGGGACTGAGGAAAGGTATAAAACCTTCGGTCTCTTGTCAAGAGGAATCTTGTATGCTTCTTTCGCGACGCTGAGCATTTTATCTCTGAGAACCTCTGCCTTTTTCTTCGCTTCGTCTTCGACACCGAATATGTATCCGACCATCACGAGGGATTTCAATATGTCGCTGAGAGATCTTGGATTTATCGCTACGACTTTTAAGCCTACTTTCTCGAGTTTTGGTATCTCCGGAGCCTGAAACCCTCCAAAAGCCAGAACAAGATCTGGCTTGAGCGAAAGGATCTTTTCGACGTTCAATGGAACCATGTTCCCTATCTTCTCAACCTTTCCAGCTAGCATGTCCCAGTCCGTGACCCCGACGATCCTGTTTTGGAGCCCGAGGTAAACCAGGTACCTCGTAGCCGCTGGGGAGACGCTCACGACCCTCTGTGGAACCTTTTCGATCGTTACGACCCTACCGAGGTCGTCCACCACCGTTATGGGGTAGGAAAGAGCGAGTAGCGAAACCACCAACAATATGTACACCAGAAACCTTTTCATAAAAACCCCTCCCTTTTAAAAAGTTTTTCACCACCTTCCCGAGCCGGGGAAGGTGGCTCCTCCTTACACCGCAGGCGGGTTTCCCGGCTTCCGGATCATCCTACTCCCCGCGCCTTCCCAGGATATCTCCCAGTGGCATTCTGCGGGTTTCGTCCCCGGTTACGGTGGCGGTCCCGCGCCGGATTCTCACCGGCTTCCCCTTTAACCATTAGGACCTAACGGTGCGGGAGGATATAGACTTGCTTGTCATTATACCATCTTAGGAGAAATTTTTTCGGCTAGGAATTTGAAAGAGACTCGAAGAAATATATGATTGGAGGGAGGGAAGAGATATGTTCAACAGCAATTTTTACATGCTCAAAGCCGCTATGGATGTCGCTATGCTGAGACAGGAGATACATGCTCACAACATCGCCAACGCGGAAACCCCTGGTTACAAGAGAAGATATGTTGAGTTTGAGTCTATACTCCAAAGGGTCATGGACGAAAAGAGAATAAAGTTGGAGACCACCAATCCCAGACACATGAAGGGTTTTTCCCTCCCGG
The DNA here is from genome assembly GCA_027038385.1 of Thermotogaceae bacterium. Classification (GTDB taxonomy): domain Bacteria; phylum Thermotogota; class Thermotogae; order Thermotogales; family Thermotogaceae; genus WGAO01. The sequence goes on along the minus strand of JALVXE010000201.1, from coordinate 3,385 downwards.
TTAAACCGATCGTGAGGATCGATTACTCGACGAGCTATAGAAACGATGGAAACAACGTGGATATAGACAGAGAGGTTGTCGAAATGGTGGAAAACGGAATGAGATATCAAACCTTGGCGAGACTCTTCAGTATGAACGTTGAGCGTTACAACATCGTGCTGAGGGGTGTGAGATGATGGAATTCGACATAATGAACATAAGCGCGAGTGGGATGACCGCAAACAGGTTGAGAATAGACGTGATATCCGACAACATAGCGAATGCCGAGACTACGAGAACTCCGGAGGGAGGACCTTATAGAAGAAAGAGAGTCATATTCTCCGAATACCTGAAAAGGTCCTGGAACGGATACAAGTTGGCAGGCGTGAGAGTGGTGAAGATAGATGAAGATCCCAGCTACAGGCTGGTCTACGATCCGGATAACCCCGATGCGGATAAGAATGGATATGTTAAAATGCCAAACGTGAACGTTCTGCGCGAGATGGTTGACCTCATAAACGCTCAGAGGGCGTATGAGGCAAACGTCGCGTCTTTCAATACCGTCAAGGCGATGGTCAACAGCGCCCTGAACATAGGGAGGGGTGCGTGATGATAAATAAGATCCGTGGAATAGGTGGAATAACCCCGCCAAGTGATATGAGCAAAAAGAAGGAGAAGAGCGGGGATTTTTCGAAAGTACTCAAAGAGGCGCTTGAAAAGGTGAACTCTCAGCAGAAAAAAGCCGAGAAGATGGCAGATGACTACGCAGCTGGGAAGATAAGCAGCATACACGATGTAATAATAGAGGCTGAGAAGGCTTCTATGTCTTTGAGGCTGACCGTTGAGGTTAGGAATAGGATAGTCGAGGCTTATAGGGAAATAATGAGGATGCAGCTGTAATGATAGTAGAGAACAAGAGGCGGGAATATCTCGTTCCCGCTTTAATCGTTGCGATAATGGTATACGGTATCTTGGCGATAAGGAGCGCCGTTGCGGGGGATACCCATCATAGTGGGTATCCTTTTCGTCAATTCATGTGGGACACCCTTGCGCTGCTTTTCATGTTGATGACGCTGAGGCTCGGTAGAAACATCCTCAGAGATATAGCGATCGTTCTTTATATTCTGGCCGTAATCCTCCTCGTTTTCGTCCTCGTCAAGGGCATGAGTGTTGGGGGATCCAGAAGATGGATAGATCTCGGACCGTTGAGTTTCCAGCCTTCTGAAATCGCCAAACTCTCGCTCATAGTTCTTCTTCCGGTGTTTCTTTCCAATCCGACGTTGAAAAACACTTTAATATCACTCCTGTTGGCGCTTTTGCCCATGATGCTTGTGGCGTACGAACCTGACCTTGGGACTACCATCTTGCTTGGGTTCATATGGTTCTCCATATTCATCGCATCGAGGACTTCTCTGAAGTGGATCCTCGTGGTGATAATCATCGTGGCTCTCACTATACCGTTTTTCTATATCTTCGGCCTTAAGGGATATCAAAAGAAACGTATAGAAGCTTTTTTAAATCCCGAGAAGTATTCGAGAAGCGCTGCTTACAACGTTCTTCAGTCAATACACGCGATAGGATCGGGAGGACTCTTTGGAAAGGGATACATGAAAGGAACGGCGAACCTTCTCGATTTCGTACCAGTTGAGTACTCCGATTTCATAATAGCCGTGATAGGTGAGGAATTGGGCTTTGTGGGAGTGTTAACCTTGATAACCCTGTATTCCCTTCTCCTCTTCAGGTTTGAAAACATCTACTCCCACGTTGAAGACGAGTATTGGAAATTGGTTATAATAGGCGTTGGAGCGACCTTTTTCTTCCACGTGGCTGAGAACCTTTTGATGTGCGTTGGGTGGGCACCTGTCACTGGTATACCGCTCCCGTTCGTTAGCTATGGAGGGAGTTCTGCACTCGTTTTCGGTATAATGGTTGGGCTGGTCATGAAAGCCTACGCCGTATCCCAAATCGGTCGGGAGGTGAAAGTATGAGTGCTATGGGTTGGATCTTTGAACTCTTCTGGATGATACTCATCTTGAGCATGTTCTACCCGTTGATAAAGACTTCATCACTCAGAAGCGCGAGGGTCACCGTGATAAAGGAGATAGAGAGAAAGCGTGGTAGTCGTGTCATAACCCTAATACATAGGCAGGAGTCGATGAATTTCTTCGGAATAGCCATGAGGAGGTTTATAGACATAGAAGACTCCGAAGAGGTTCTCAGAGCGATAAAGATGACGCCGGATGACATGCCGATAGACTTCATAATCCACACGCCCGGTGGACTCGTGCTCGCCGCGGAGCAAATAGCCAGAGCTCTCAAAAAGCACAAGGGAAAGGTAACGGTTTTCGTGCCTCACTATGCCATGAGCGGTGGTACCTTGATAGCACTGTCTGCCGATGAGATAGTGATGGATGAGAATGCAGTCCTGGGACCTCTCGACCCACAGCTTGGAGCTACTCCAGCTGCGTCGATACTCAAAGTTATCGAAAAGAAAGACATAAACGAGGTGGATGACCAAACCCTAATAATGGCTGATGTGGCAGAAAAAGCGATCAGACAGGTTAAGAGTTTCATAAAAGAGCTTTTGAAAGACAGATACGACGAAGAGAAAGCAGAAGAGTTGGCCGATAAACTCGCATCTGGGTACTGGACACACGATTATCCAATAACCGTGGAAGAGGCTAGAGAGATGGGATTGAAGGTCAGCACAGACGTTCCTCAGGAAGTGTACGATCTCATGGAGCTCTACAAGCAAACTGGACAGAGGCGTCCATCGGTTCAGTACATACCCGTTCCTTATCAGAAGGGGGAGAGCAAGGACAGGGGGTGATGCTTCATGAAAAAGTTCTTGGTATTCCTTTTGGTGATGGTTTCGATAATAGCTATGAGTTCAGGACTTGAGATATCCAAAAAGATAAGAGTGGTGATACTTCCAGCGGAGGCAAGCCATGGATGGCTCAAGCCCGATGTGGATTTTCTCCTCTCCATGCTCGAGGAGGCGATGACGGATCTCGGCAGATTCGAGGTCTACTCGAGAAGTCATGTGAAAGAGATCATGAAAGAGCGCGGACTTGCCCAAATGGGGATGACGGATGTCGATGCGGAAAAGCTTGGGAAACTGGCCGGTGCTCAGTATGTGATACTCCTGACTTTGAACAACCTCGACACCGGTATCAGTGACGGGAAATACTGGGCTTCGGCACAGCTCAGTATAAGACTTCTCGATATATCCAATGGAGAAGTCGTAGCCACGAAGTCCATAGATTACAACACCGGGAGCTATTACAAAAACTCTGATGAAGCCAAAAAAGCTTTGTTTGAATACATAAAGTCCGAGTTCGTGATCGTTATGAGAAAGTTTTTCAAGCTCAAGGCATTTGTGGTGAAAGTCGAATCCGGAAAAGCT
>JALVXE010000200.1:5967-6319 GCA_027038385.1 Thermotogaceae bacterium | reverse complement strand
ACTTAGAAAAGGTGAACAAGAATAATTACCTTCAAAAACTTATCAACGGTGATCTGGAGGCGGTCTTGGTAATACCGGATGGTTTCATGAAGAAAGTCTACGCCCGAAAGAAATCGGAAGTTTGGTACATACCAAGTCCGCACGATCTTCAGCTCTCGATAGGAGCCTACTCAATACTTAAGTCACTCTTTGAAGATCTCGCAGGTGGGATTTTCGTAGATCTCGGTGCAACGAGATCTATGGGAGGATCTTGCATAAGGAGGATGCTCTTCAGCTACAAGAGCTATCCACCACCGGAATTCCTATCGAAGAAACCCATCGTGCAGGAGTCCTTCCCGCCTCCATCTGTGGT
>JALVXE010000200.1:0-5957 GCA_027038385.1 Thermotogaceae bacterium | reverse complement strand
GTCTTTTGGAGGCCACCAGAATCCAAAGAGCTTAACTTCGACGTCCTGTTATCACCTGCTGTGGTGCTCCTATCTGGGGTGCTCGCGATATTGACTCTCTCTATACACTTGGCCATTGATGACAGAGAAAGAGGCTTGCTGGATATATACAAGGTTGGCAGGATAAACCCTTACATGTACGCCACCTCAAACATCTTGGTCTACACTATAATAGGGATACTCGCGTCCTCAATGTCATACGTCATAGTATATCTGATAAGCGGAACGCTGATAAACGCGGCGGTTAGGGTACCAGTGATATCAATAATATCGTTGATATACGCGTCTCTTGGGTTCCTGATATCCGTTTTCTCTCCCAACAGGCCTACGGCCAACCTTCTTATGATATTTTTCATAACGGTGTCGATATTGGCAAGTGGGAACTTCGTGGCTACCAGCCAGATGCCCAAAGTGGTGAGAAAGATAGTCTCGATCAGCCCAATATACAACGCAAACATGGCATTCAGAAAGGAACTCCTCTTTTTAGGAGTTAAGATCTCCCGTGAGATTTTCACGGTGATCGCTTGGGGAGTTGCCTTCTTCACAACTGCTATGTTTAGCGGGAGGTACGCCTTCAGGAGGTGACATAATGGATCTGAAATTCTCAGATATGTGTTTCGGGTGCGGAAAGAAAAACGAATGTGGCCTCAAACTCGACATATCACATTCCAGTGGGAAGGCGGAGGCGAAAACCGTTTTCAGGGAGATATTCCAAGGTTGGAACGGAATAGTACATGGAGGAATAATAACCGCCGCCATAGACGAAGTGATGGCTTACGCGGTCGGATCGGCAACTGGAAAGACGGGAGTCACCGCTGAGCTCACGATCAGGTTTAAAAAACCGGTGAAGATAGGCGAAGAATACGAGATAGGTGCAGAGGTGGTAGAATTCAACAGAAGAAAAGCTGTGGCCAAGGGATATGTGAAGAGAAAAGGAAAAATCCATGCTGAAGGTAAGGGAACCTACGTACTTTTGAAAGAGGTGAAGGTATGAGGGTTGTCGTGGTATCGGATACGCATGGTTCTGTTGTAGCTTGGCAAAGTATCGTGAAATTGGTGGGAAAAAACAATCTGTTTCTACACCTTGGAGATGTACTGTACCACGGCCCAAGGAACCCCCTTCCAGATGGATACGATCCCAAAACTTTAGCTGAGGAGCTGAAGGTTTTCAGAATCGATTTCGTCAGGGGAAACTGCGATGCCGACGTCGATATCATGGTTCTCGGAATTCCAGAGATTCCAAAGGTGGCAGAGCAGACCTTTTGGGATTGGAAAGTCCTCATGGTGCACGGCGAAGATTTGGATGACGAAATCGGCTTTGCAAAAAAGCACGGTGTGGATGTACTCCTTAGGGGTCACACCCACATACCCAAGATCGAGAAGAAATCGGGTATCATCGTTGTTAACCCGGGTAGTCCGAGTATTCCAAAGGGAGGTTTTCCTCCAACGTTTTCTGTACTCGATTTCGAGGAAAATAACTTGACTGTTCAGATATTGGGCCTTGATGGTTCGGAGATAATGAGGGAGGTGTTTAAGAATGAGAAGGGATAGGAAAAACTTTCTGAAATTTCTTTTGGTTGCCATAGTATCCATGGCACTCGGTTGGACTTTATCAGCAGCGGGGAAGGTGTCCAACGATAAACTCATAAAGTACCTGACACCAATATACGAATCCTTGAACGCCATAAATAACTACTATTACGAGAGAAACAAAGTCGACTACGAAAAACTCGTCGATCACGCCATAGAGGGAATGCTCAGTGGCCTTCCAGACAAGTTCACGCACTACGTGAGTCCAGAAATGCTGGAGGACGAGGAGATAGAGATGTCCGGAGAGTATGGAGGACTTGGAATGGAGGTCGCCTGGGATGGCGAGATGAAGGCAGTTGAAGTAGTTGCACCGATGTACGGAACACCAGCATGGAGAGCTGGCTTGAAGTCAGGCGATAGGATAGTCGAAATAGATGGAAAACCCGTATCCGATATGACCTTCATGGAAGCTGTGAAGAAACTCAGAGGGAAACCTGGAACGAAGGTTGTCCTCAAAGTTTACCGAGAAGGTGTGAAAGAGCTTCTAACCTTTGAGATAGTCAGAGAGAAGATACAGATAGTTGCGGTTAGGGAAGGATTGATAGATCAGGGAAGTTCAAAGATAGGCTATGTGAAGATAACAAAGTTCATGGACAAGACTTATCCAGAACTCAGAGATGCGGTAAAGGATCTTCTAGACAAGGGGATTAAAGCGCTGATAATAGACCTGAGAGACAATCCTGGTGGATACCTAGATCAAGCTGTCAAAACAGCTGGGCTGTTTCTCGACAAAGGTGTTATAGTCAGTGTGAAAGACTTCGAAGGTGAAGAAGAGGTATACAAGGTTGTCAATAACAGAATAGTGAAAGTTAACAAGTACGGAAGTAGGATCATATTCAGAAAGGATCTGGACGTTCCTAAGGATATAGATATAGTCGTCCTAGTTAACAGAGGATCGGCTTCTGGAGCTGAGATACTCACAGGTGCACTCAAGGATAACAAGCGAGCTGTGATAGTAGGTCAGAGAACATTTGGGAAAGGATCGGTCCAGAGTGGCATTACTCTGAGCAACGGTGGAATTCTCTACCTGACAACAGCTCACTACATAACACCATCTGGAAAAGACATACACGGCAAAGGTATAGAACCGGATATCGTCGTCAAAGGAGAGGAGAAGAGAGAAGTTGAGAAGAAGGTCTTAGACTACACAAAGAACACGATAAAAGTAGACACAGATGATCCGTATATAAAGAAAGCCGTAGAGGTAATCCTCAAAGGGAAATGACTAGGTACGGGTTGGAAGTGTTTCTATTCACACTGGCGGTGTTCCTTGGAGTTCTATCACTTTTCCTTTCACCGCTGAGGGATGAAACAGAGCTCAGGATGAAAAATCCCGAAGTTGTAGTTTCAAACCCGTATTGGAAAAAGGTCAAAAAGTTATCGACGGATTTCGCGAGAGACAGAATCATCTACGAACTGTTGAGACTCGGAGGTTACATTTCAGGAGAGGGATTTCTTGTAGAAAATGCTGATAAGGAAAAAGTGATGTTGAAGATGAAGAAACTCGGTTTGAAATACGAATTCGTAAACCGCAATGTGGTTAGGATTATCTCTTACTCGATAGTGGTGCTTTTGAAATGATCAAATGGAGTTATTACACAATACCCACAATAGTCTTTTTCACGAACATCGTGGTTTTTCTGAGCATAGGGGCAAAATTGAGCCCAAGGGATGTAGTGTTCTACTTCTTGCTCATCAATCTGTACATGTTTGGAATAGCCTTTACGAGTAGGTTCAAAGAGAGATATCTCGTTGTATTTCTACCGTGGACGTTCTTGCCAACTGCTGTGTTGTTTTTCTCCACAGCCCTTGGTAACTTCGGTGTAGCCTTTACGGTCGTGTTCATGACATCACTCGCGATGGAGTACCTATGTCTCGGGGACGTGTCCATACCGATCTTCACCGCTAGATCTTTCGTGATGTTCATGGTGTTCTGGGAGTTGAAAGGGTGGTTGAGAAGTTTGTTAGTTTCATACGTAGCAAGATGAAACTCAACATAATCCTGTTCCTGATTGCTGCAGTAGCTTTAGGATACATAGGGTTCAGATACATGAGGGTGAACCCAGATCTAACTGGTCTCGTGTCAACGAACACGCCCGAATATAGGAGAATGATAAAGTTTCTGAACGAGAAATCCGCCAGCAACATACTCACGGTCGTCCTTCGAACGGGTGGAAAGGTTGAAAGGGGCAAGGAAGTTCTAAAAGAGCTGATGAGGGAATTCTTGAGGACTGAGTACGTCAAGGGTGCGATGCGATTTGATAACCCCGAGATATTCATAAAGTACGGCGTTTTCTCGGGAGATCCCAGAATTATCACACCCTTGATATCCTTGGTCAAGAGCGGGATGTACGGAAACCCCACGGATTTTAAAATGTGGAAGTCCATGGGAATCGTACTCGGAAAGTTAACCAAGTACGTTGAAGAGTACGAAAAAAGAAGCGGTTTTAACGAGTACATACTCATATCGCCGGATAAAAATGCGATAGTGATGAACTTCATGCTCAAATCCGATATAACCGATGTTAGCAAGACATCCAAGGCGATTGAGAGCTTGAAATCCATCTCAAACCGGATTGAGAAGAAATGCGGTATGGAAATCGATTTCACCGGTTCCCCCATGAGTACATATGAATCCACAAAGGCTGTGAAACAGGACTTCGTATTCACAACAATGTTCTCACTCATAGTGATATCGTTTTTACTCTACATAACCCTTGGGAATGTAGCCGGGGTGGTGTACCTGTTTTTATCTATGGTGATAGCCATGGCGATATCTATGGGGATATTCTACTTGGCGTTTGGGGAAATAAACATAATAACCTCCTTCATAAACGCCATGATACTGGGTCTTGGAATAGATTTCGGTGTGCACATAATGACCAAGTTCAACCACTTCACCCTGAAAGGTCTCGAACCGCTTGACGCCCTAAAGGAGTCTCTCCAGGAAACCTTAAAGCCTTCCTTTTACTCGGCCTTGACAACTGTTAGTGCCTTTCTAACGATGCTCGCAAGTGATTCTCCCGCTTTCTCCCAAATGGGGGCGATGGCCTCCTTGGGGATAGGGGTTTACTTTCTGGTGATGTACATATTTCTGCCGTCCCTCCTGATGCTCAGAAGAGGGAAAGTACATGAGTTCAAACTCTACGATCTGAGTATAAGGTATCTTGATTTTGCCAGGAAAAAGCGTCCTTCTTTTGTAGGTTTCTTAACTGTATCTCTCGTTCTGAGTTATTTTGGAATACTCAATATAAGCGTTTTCTGGTACACACCTCCAGGGCTCATACCGAAAAACTCTGAGTCGTACACGACGTGGAAATTCCTCGAGAAGGAGTTCCCAGGCTTTGGAGTTGGTGAGGTGGTCCTTGGAACCACAGATTTCGACAAGCTCGATGATTTGACAAAAAAGCTCAAGGAAAATCCGTACATATCCTCAGTCACTTCACTTACCACCATCATTGAAGGTTTTTCAGAAAAATCTGCAAAGGAAGTTTCAAGGTATTACGGACCTCTGAGTGAAGTGATAAGAAATCCGTTCCTAGTTACTGTACTGAGAAGGATAGGGATATACAAACAGACTTTAGAGATGATAAAACTCGTCAGGGAATCGAGTAACTTCAGCGTTATATTGAATGAGATGGAGAGAGATCTTCCAATGTTCTTCATGAATTATGGGGGTAAGACCTACTATCTAGCATACGCGAAGTCAAACGTTGACCTGTACGTGAACAACAACCTAAAAACCGTCTACGATTCTCTCAAGAAGGACTTCCGTGGATACGATTTCTTTGGATATCCAGCGATACTGTACAAGCTCATGGGGGACATGAAAAAGGCCCTTTCCAAGGTCATTCTTCTCATAGGGGGAATGATCGTTCTCATAGTACTCATCAGTACACTCTCGTTGAGAACCACTATGAAAATGTTCATAGTAATACTCCTTTTCACCATATCGACGTTTGGAATATTGTACTTTATGAACATAAGGGCTTCCTTCATGACTCTGCTAGTCATACCGATAATGTTCGGAATAGGGGTTGACGGTATGATACATTTGAATCACATCGTGGGACATCCAAGGGAAAATTTGATAAAAACCGAGAAGGCCATATCGGTTTCCATATTGACCACTGCTATAGCGTTTGGCAGTCTCGCTTTCTCCAGGGGAAGACTCCTCAGAGAGTTTGGAATCTCCGTGGCGATAGCTCTTATAATGAGTTTCCTTTTGACTGTATTCGTATTTTTGCCTATGATAGACAAGAGGAGGGATAAGACTTGATAAACATGCATCTAGTTTTAGGGCATGTCGTGGCAGATCATTCCTTTAC
>JALVXE010000199.1 GCA_027038385.1 Thermotogaceae bacterium | reverse complement strand
ACTTTCCGAGGCCAAAGATAAACGATAAAGATTACGATTTCTCTTTCTCGGGCTTAAAAACATCCGTTCTGTACTTTCTGAGAAAGAATCCAAAGGTCAGGATTGAAGACGTAGCGGCATCTTTCCAGATGGCAATCGTGGAGGTGCTTGTGAAGAAAGTCTTCAGAGCCGCTCGAGACAGCGGTGTTAGAAAGATAGTAGTCGTCGGAGGGGTATCAGCCAACACGATGCTCAGAAAGATGATGGCTGAGGAGGCTTCGAAACTCGGATACGAGGTCTTTTTTCCTCCGATCGAGTATGCCACAGACAACGCACTGATGATCGCAAGGGCCGCATTCGATCTGATAGAGAGGGGAAAAACTTCAGATCTATCTTTGAACGCTGTTCCATATCTCGGATGGGAAGATGTGATGTGAGGAGAATTCGGTGGGTAATCCTGAACGTGGTGGTGCTCACAGCGGTTTATGTAAGTCTCACACCTAGATTCAGTCTGGATAGAGGGATGGACAAGATAGCACACTTTTTGTTTTACGGCATCGTGACCTTTCTGATGTTTCCCAGTTTCTCGAAGTGGTCTTTTGTGATATCTTCCTCATTGGTGGCGGCTATGGAATTTCTGCAGGGATTCACGAGATACAGACTTGCGAGTGTTTATGACTTCTATGCGGGATTTCTGGGAGCTTCGATCTTCTACATCGTATCCATTCTTTGGAGGGATAGAGGTGAAGATCTACGTAGTCAGGCACGCGAGCACGGAGTACAACACGAAGAGAAGGTGGCAGGGAAGAATAGATCTTCCGCTGGACGATAACGGGATCCGTCAGGCAAGAGCCTTGGCTTTGAGGTTCGCATCTGTTTCAGTTGACAGAATCTATTCGAGTCCCTTGAAAAGAGCCAGGCAAACCGCTGAAGAGATCGCGAAAGTGCACGGTCTAGGTGTGGAGATAGTCGAAGATCTCATAGAGTCTGATTTGTCCCTTTGGGAAGGATTACCTGCAGATGAGGTGAAGAGAAGGTTTGAAAGAGAATACAAGGAGTGGGCCACAAACCCGGACGCGAAGATAAGCGGTGTGGAAAACGTGAGGAGCGTTTACGAGAGAACGAAAAGAGCTTTTGAAAGGATATATAACATAGGTGGAGAAGGTGTAATCGTTGTGACACATGCGATCGTCGTAAGAGCTGTCGTATGTTACACGATGAAGATGCCCCTTGAAAGCTTCAGAGAGTTCGTCATTCACAACGCATCGGTTACAACTCTGTTGATCAAGGATGGATGGTGGAGGGTTTACCACCTCAACGACACATCACATCTCGGGGTGGTTTTGTGAAGAAGTGGCTCTTATCTTATATGAAGAAGTACTCCACCCTGGTCGTGATAACGGTGATACTGGTGATAATTTCGGCGGGAGTTGATGTTCTTCCGCCTTTCATAACGAAGAAGGCGATAGATTCTTATATACTTAACAACTCCCTTGATACGGTTCAGAGGATATCTGGGGTGACGAAAGAGGCTTTGATATTTTTGGGAGTTGTTGTAACTTCCTTCGTGTTGAACTTCCTAAGCCTTTACATATCTTCCTATACAGGTGCGAAGATAATATATGACCTCAGAAAGGACATATTCGATCACGTTCTTCATCTGCCCATGAGCTATTTCGACAAAACTCACTCTGGGGTTGTCACAACGAGAATAACAAATGATACGCAGAACCTGATGGAGTTCTTTGTCACGGTCTTCACCTCACTTGTGAAAGACGTCTTCCTAACGGCTGGCATACTGTTCATGCTCATAAAACTGTCTTTGCATCTTCTCGGAATGCTCTCACCTGTGATGCTTATGGTTGTAGTGGTAACGGTTGTGTTCAGAAGGTATGCAAGGCAGATATACAACACCATAAGAACGAACATAGCAAAGATAAACGCATTTCTGGCAGAACATATATCTGGTATGACAGTGGTTCAGGCTTTCGAGGTCAGGGATATAAAGAGGAGAGAGTTTGAGAAAATAACCGAGGAATACTATGGCAGCGTGATGAAGCAGATAACACTTTTCGGGATATTCAGGCCGTCCATGGATCTTCTGTACTCGCTCGGTATAGCGATAATAGTCTGGTTTGGATCGGGAATGGTGAAAAAAGGACTAGTTGGAATAGGAACCCTCTATGCCTTCGCGTCGTACCTCGATATGTTCTTCAATCCCATAAGGGACTTCGCCGAGAAGTTCGATATAGCACAGAGCTCTCTCGCATCCGCTGAGAAGATAGACAAAATATTCAGAAATGAAAGGGAGGAATTCAAGGAAGAAGGAGTGAAGGAAATCAAAAGCGGAGCAGTCCGATTTGAAAACGTGTGGTTGTCATATGATAACGAGAACTGGGTGCTTAAGGGTATAAACGCCGAGTTCAAGCCTGGTGGTTTGAATGCGATAGTCGGTGAGACAGGAGCCGGGAAAACCTCGATGCTCTCCCTTTTGAACCTGACCTACCGTCCACAGAAGGGAAGGATAACGATAGACGGTGTTGAGATAAGGGAATACGATTTGAAAGCTTTGAGAAAGCAGATCTCAGTGGTTCCACAGGAAGTTATAATATTCGAAGGAACGATACTCGATAACATCAGGCTATTTGATAAAAACATTCCGGAGGAAAGGGTAATAGAAGCGCTTAAAAAGATAAAAGCTCTTGAAGTTTTTGAGAAGTTTCCAAACGGTATCAACACGTATCTGACGGAAAGAGGAGGAAACCTATCCCTCGGTGAAAGGCAACTCGTTTCGCTTGCGAGAGCCGTCCTTTTCGATGCCAAGATACTGATATTGGATGAAGCCACAGCGAGCATAGATACGGCTACAGAAGCTTTGATTCAGAAAACCATAGAGGATTTGGCAAGGGAAAGAACTGTGATAGCGATAGCGCACAGATTGTCCACCGTGAGAAATGCCGAGAAGATTTACGTTCTACACGAGGGAAAGATCGTAGAGGAGGGGAATCACTTCGAACTATTGAGAAAGAAAGGGTTCTATTACAGACTTTACAGCAAGATGAGGGAGGGAAACAGAAGTGGAAAAGCTGAGGTTGGCTCTGATTGGAGCGGGAAGAATAGCGAACAAAAAACACATTGAAGCTCTCCTGAAGAACTCCGACGTGATAGAACTCATAGGTGTGTGCGACCTTATCGAAGACAAGGCGATGGCGTTTTCCAAAAAGTACGCTGAAAAAATTGGGAAGAAACCGGAGGTGACCACGTCCGCGGACGATTTCTTCAAAAGGGATGACGTGGATGCCGTAGTCATAGCAACGAGCAGCGGAACACATTACGACCTCGTGATGAGGGCTCTTGAGAGCGGAAAACACGTTCTCGTTGAGAAGCCCATGGCCCTTTCCACAGAACACATGGATCGTATGATAGAACTCGCCAGAAAAAAGAATTTGAAGCTAGCTGTTTCGTTTCAAAACAGGTTTAACCCTCCGATAGTCGAGCTCAGAAAGAAGGTAGAAGACGGGTCGTTTGGAAGGTTGTTCTACGGTGTGGCGTCGGTCAGGTGGAACAGGAACGAAGACTACTACAAACAGGCCGACTGGAGGGGGAAGTGGAGGAGTGATGGCGGCGTTCTGATGAACCAGTCCACCCATAACATAGATCTCCTTCAGTGGATGCTTGGTGGGGATGTCGAAGAAGTGATAGGGTTTGTGGAGAATTTCAACCATCCGTACATAGAGGCTGAAGATTTCGGTTCAGCCATCATCAAGTTTAAAAATGGAGCTGTTGGGATAATAGAGGCGACGAGTGTAGTATATCCAAAGAATTTGGAGGAAACGCTGAGTGTATTCGGTGAGAAGGGAACGGTTAAGATAGGAGGACTGGCTGTTAACAGGATAGAAGTTTGGAGGTTTGAAAACGAAGACTCTCATCCGATGATGGATCTCCCGGATCCCGATACCGTCTACGGGTATGGCCATATCCCGCTCTATAGGGATTTCTACGAGTCGATAGACACGGGGAGAGATCCAGCAGTTCCGGGGGAGGAGGGTAGGAAGGCTGTGGACATAGTCTTGGCCATATACAAATCCCACCTTTACAGGAAACCCGTGAAGTTTCCGTTCAGCTTCTCGGCTTGGGAGATGGAGGGAAAGGTATGGTGAGGGTGAGGTTTGCACCGAGTCCCACCGGGTATCTCCACGTCGGTGGGGCGAGGACCGCGGTGTTCAACTGGCTCTTCGCCAGAAAGGAAAGGGGAAAGTTCGTACTCAGAATAGAGGATACGGACCTTGAGAGATCGAAGAGAGAGTACGAAGATCGCCTTAAGGAGTCCCTGAGGTGGCTCGGCTTGGATTGGGATGAGTTCTACAGGCAAAGCGAGAGAATCGATCTGTACAGAGAAGTGGCGAATAGCCTCGTGAGATCCAAGAAAGCCTATTACGTGTACGCCTACCCTGAGGAGATAGAGGCCATTAGGGAAAGGCTCCTCTCGGAGGGGAAACCACCCCATTACAGAGAAGAGATGCTCAAAGAGTACGACACACCAGAGAGGAGAAAGGAATACGCAGAGAAGGGTCTTTCCCCCGCAGTTTTTTTCAAGATGCCAGATAAGGATTACTCGTTCGAAGATATCGTGAGGGGTAAGGTGGTTTTCAAGAGGGGAACCATAGGGGATTTCGTGATAATGAGGTCAAACGGCATGCCGACATACAACTTCGCCGTCGTGGTCGATGACGCCGACATGGAGATAACGCACGTGATCAGAGGGGACGATCATCTGTCGAACACACTGAGACAGCTCGCGATATACGAAGCCATTGGGAAGAAACCACCGAGATTTGCCCACGTCTCAATGATATTGGGACCGGATGGAAAAAAACTCAGCAAAAGGCACGGAGCTACTTCTGTGGAAGAGATGAGGGATAGGGGGATCCTTCCAGAAGCCCTTGTAAACTACCTGGCGCTTCTTGGGTGGTCTCACCCGGAGGGAAAGGAGATAATGGACATAAGAGAAATGGTGGAGAAGTTCTCGCTCGATAGGCTCGGAAAGAATCCGGCGATATTCGATTTTGAAAAGCTCAGGTGGATGAATTCGGTCTACATAAAGAGAATTCCCGTAGGAAAGCTCGTTGAGATCTCAAAGCCGTTCTTGGAAAAGGCTGGATTCGACCCAAATCATCCGAAGTTGAAGGAGATTTTGGAAGCAGTCAAGGACAGGATAAGGGAACTCTCAGAGCTTCCAAATGTGGTGGATTACTTCTTCAAAGAACCAGATACGGAGGCGGAATTCGAAGAAAACGAAAAAAACGCCCTTGAGGAAATCCTAGAAAACCTCAGAACAGTCGACTGGAACAGAAAGTCCATAGTTAAGGCGTTCTCAGGTCCGATGAAGAAATACAGGGTGAAGGGTAAGGATTTCTTTCAGAAGCTTAGGAAGGCTCTGAGCGGAAAAGAAGAAGGAGTGGAGCTTGACGTGATGATAGAGATACTCGGATTTGAGGAGATGAGAAGAAGGCTGGAAAAGTGTCTGAGGTGATGGTATGAACCTCTTAGACCTTGCTAAGAGAAGGAAAACGGTTAGAAAGTTTAAAAAAGAAGTGCCCAGTGTTGAGGATATAAAGTACGCCATAAGTGTGGCAAAGGAGGCTCCATCTGGGAAGAATGATCAGCCTTGGTTTTTCGTTTTGATTTCAAGTGAGAAGGACAAAGAGAGGATAAGGGAGATATGCGAAAGGGGTGAGAAGGAGTTCTACGAGAAATCGAAAGGGGATCTGAGGGAATGGCTTGAAAAGATGGGGTTCACCTGGAAAAAGCCTTTTCTCTCCGAGGCACCTTATCTTCTTTTCGTGTACTCATACGTCAAATCTCCCTTCTCTAGGGAATCTGTCTGGTTGTCCATAGGATACCTGCTCCTGGCTCTCGAGGAAAAAGGGCTCGGAACCGTGACTTACACCCCAACGAATATCAGGGAAGTCTCCAGCTACGTTGGCCTTCCCAAGGAGTACCGCCTCGAGGTCATCCTACCTATCGGTCATCCAGACGATCCCAAGCCGAAATATGAGAGAAAAGATTTAAATAATATTTTAAAAATTCTTTAGGGTGTCGAAATTTTAAAAATTTTTATTCAGAATTTTCAAAGAATGTCAATTTGTGTTACAATTGGTGTTACTGTGTTGTAATGTACCAGTAACATATATTTAAAAAACTTCTGAGTTTTGGAAAGATAAAACCTGTATACGAGATGATATTTTGCAGTTCATTACACTTTGCCGGAGTCAGCGGCATAGTTATTCGGAAAGTATGATCAAACAACAATGTTGAAGCTAAATCTCCTTTTGCCAGAAGGGTTGTCTATGCAAAGATGTTTTCGATTTGAACTTTCG
>JALVXE010000198.1 GCA_027038385.1 Thermotogaceae bacterium | reverse complement strand
ATCTACGAGATTTCCTGTTTCTCCGTGCAGAAGGGAGGGATGTTCATGAACATGAAGGTTCGGATTATTCTCGTTTCTCTCATTCCAATGATCGCTGTGTATCTCACGGGGGTTTTCGTTCTAAATGATGTATTCAGGCTTAAAAAAGATCTTTCAGGGCTTCTGAAAAAGGATCTCCCTGCGGCAGAGAAAATAGCGCAGATAGAACAATCCGCCAAGGTCATAAAGACTTATGTTGAAGGTGTGGACGTAAGCTCAGAATTGAACAAGATGATGGGATACGTTGAAGATCTGAAGAAATCCGGATTCTCAAGTTCAAAACTTGACGACATAGAAGAGCTGTCTGTGAGGATGAAAAACTACCTGAAAAGTCACGATGATTCTTCTCTCAAGCGGGTTTCTGAGAGCATTTTGAAAGATGCAGAAGGTTTGAAAATTTCATTCCTTAAAAATGTATCTGTTAAGGAAAACAAGATTGAAGATTTCACAAAGAGAATTTTCATGAACCTCCTAGTCATTCCCGTTGTCTTTCTCGTTCTCGGAGTCGTGTTCATATACTGGGTATCTGCCAGAATGTTTAGAAACCTGTCACCTCTCATGGAAGCTTCAAAGAAGCTTCAAAACAACGACCTGACCTTTGATTTCAAGGAATACAACGGAAAAGACGAGATATCGAGGCTTCTCAACAGTTTCAAGGCAGCAACGACTACTTTGAAGGAAAACGTAGCGAAGATAAAAGTAAACACGAAGGATATATCTGAGAGAATGGACGAGATAACGTCGTCATCTGAAGAAGTCGCTGGCAGCATGGACGAGATAACCCAGGCGATGTCAAACATAGCTGCGGAGATGGAAAACGTATCAGCTGGTATAGAAGAAACCACGGCAGAGATGAACGAGATATCCACCGCCACCAAAGCGATAGCCGGTGATGCTAATGAAGTTGCAAATTTTGGAAGAGAGAGTGCAGAGATAGCAAAGAGGAACAAAAAGGCGATGGCCAAGCTTCAGGAGTCTATAAGTGGTATAAGTGAGATATCGCTGAAGATAGATGACGTTGTAAACGGTTTTGCGAATGGAGCTCGTGAGATAAGATCTTTCGTCGAGACCATAACGTCGATAGCGGAGCAGACTAATCTCTTGGCTCTTAACGCAGCTATAGAGGCCGCGAGGGCTGGAGAAGCTGGAAAGGGATTCGCCGTGGTTGCGGACGAGATAAGGAAACTGGCTGAGGAGAGCAAAAAGGCGGCGGAGGAAGTGGAAAAAGTCGTTCAGGAAGTGGATGAGATATCCAGGCAGTCCATCGATGTGGCGAAGGGGATATCGAACAGGATAGAAGAGAGCTTGAAGATAGTGAACGAAACTCAAAGTGATATGAACGAGATAGTCGACAGAGTAGATAAGATAGCTCAGATGATGGAGAGGATAGCATCTGCGGTCGAAGAGCAAACAGCGGCCGTCGATGAAATTTCCACCGCTATGAACATGAATTCTCAGAGTATAATGAACGTATCGGCTGCAACGGAAGAGGTGACCGCATCCGTTGAGAACACCAACGCCTCCATGCAGGAGATAGCCGCTTCCGTTAAAGCCACGCACGAGAACCTCAAAAACCTCCTGAACATAGTCAAGAGCTACGAGGTGTGAGATATGAATAACCCGGAAGATGCAGTATCGGATGCGATAGACTTTTTCGAGAACCTCAGCTTGAGGACGAGTGTTGAGGGTTTCATGAAAAGATTACTCGAGATATCTCTGAAGATGTTCCCGGATTTCGATAAGGGGAGCATCATAATGAAGCAGCACGGGATCTGGAAATACGTTGCCTGGATAGGTTTTCCAGATGACCTTGGAAAGATAGCGGCAACGGATTTACATATACCCCAGAGTGAGGATCCAATCCTCATAGACCGGATAGCGGAGAAGAGTAAGGGCACGCTCTTTGAAGATCGTGAGAAGCTGTTCAGAAAGATAGGCTCTCATATGATAAGGAAAACAGTTTCCGTGGCCATAAAGGTGGATAACGAAGTCGTTGGGGGAATGTTCCTGGATTCCACGAAAGACGTTCAAATCTCTCCAGAGCTCTTTCGGTCGATAAAGGCTTTTGGAAAATTGGCATCGATATTCACCGCGATGAAGCTATATCAGGAAAGAGAACGCGGATATCAAAGGGAAATAATAATGGCCATGAGAAAGGCGATGGAGGCAAGAGATCCAAACACCGTGGGACATTCTGAGAGAGTTGCCAGGTATGCGATTTCTATAGCGAAGGAGATTGGATTGAGCACGGAAGAAGTGGACAGGATATTCTGGGGATCCATAGTTCACGACATAGGAAAACTCTCAGTACCAGAATACATACTCCTCAAACCGTCAAAGCTCTCAGAGGCTGAATACGAAATTGTGAAAAGGCACACGATAGTCGGATACGCCATGCTTGAAGGGTACTACTGGCTTGATGACATCCGGCATATAGCACGATGGCATCACGAAAGGTGGGATGGAAGAGGGTATCCGGACGGTTTGAAAGGCGAAGAGATACCGCTCGAAGTCAGGATAGTCTCGATAGCGGATTCCTTCGACGCGATGACATCCAACAGAACTTACAGAAAGGCTTTAACCTTGGAATCAGCTTTGAGCGAGATAGAAAATCAGTCGGAAAAGCAGTTCGATCCAGAGCTCGTCAAGATCGCTCCACCTGTACTGGAAAGTGCTTTTAAGAAAGGATTTCTAAGAAAGAAACCTGTGATCTAGGATCTCTTGGAATCGTAGGACATGTCCCAAATGGAGAAAGCAAGTGAAGACGCGGCGAAAATCCAAATTGTCTTGACCATGAATAGAACGCTGTTTCCGAATATCGACGAATAGACAAGGTTTATGAGGTTTCCAAGAGACCAACCAAGCCCCATGGCTATTGAGGATGCGAAAGCCGCGTTCGTTGGCAGTCTTTTCTGCGCTTCGATGGTGGCAGAAGACATCGAAAAGTATCCTGGTGCCAACATGGAGACAAACAAAAAGACAAATTGCCAGGTCGTGTTTCTCGAGAAGTTTAGGATGCTCCACGGATGAACGACATAGGAGAAATCAACGAGTGAAAAGATCACCGAAGCCCCGAGCATCAGTATAGAGGACATGAGATTTATATACGAGTTCCCTATCCTCTCCCCAACGTGAACACCGGTATAAGAGAGCAGCATCCCGACTATCCTGGTTATCGTCAAGATCGATCCGCCTATTACGAGGCTGAGCCCTGCTATCTTTGCGTACATCGGCCCGTATATCTGGGCGGTACCCATCGTGGCGGATCTCAACGCGACGTAAAGGAGAAGAGGAATCAGGATCCTCACACCACTCATAGAGAGTTTCGGTGGACTTTTCTTTTCCACCTTCAAGAACTTCATCTTGGGGATTGTGAGGAGTATCACGACAGAAAGAGCTATGCCGAGCCAATGGAGACCTCTCAGATGAGTTTTCTGAGCGTACCAAGTTATGAAAATCGGCCCCACGGCGTATCCAAACATACCGGATAGCGTGAAATAAGCTAAATCACTCTTCTTTCTCGATGTCGCCATTATCGCTCCCATGGGATGAAAAGCCGAATTGGCTAGCTGCGCGATGAAGACCAAAAAGACGAAAAGCCAGAAGGTGTGCGTGAGGGATATGGAATACGCCGAAAGGAATGTTCCTATGAGAACGGCGGTGAGATAAAAATTCCTTCTGGATATCTTATCGCTTATCACCCCAAACATCGGTTGTATCATGGAAGATGTCAGGGACATCGAGTAAAGGGATATGGCGTAAGTACGGTTTGATACGGAAAAGACTTCCGTTAAGTACGGGCCGAGTGGTTGGAATATACTCGTTGCCATGTCAGCGAAGAAGTGTACAATTACAGCGATCCAGAACATAGCCGGAAAATTATAACAGAAGGTGGTCTGGGTGATAAGAGCCAAATCCCTCACAAAGGTGTTCGGGGAAAAGGTTGCGGTTGACCACATCGATATAGAGATAGGTGAAGGCGAGATATACGCTTTCTTGGGTCCAAACGGAGCTGGAAAGACGACTACCCTGAAGATGCTCACCGGTGTTATGAAACCCACAGAAGGAGAAGTCCTGGTACTTGGGAAGGACATATTCAAACATCCTGTGGAGATCAAGAGGCAAATCGGGGTCGTTCCGGATGAGCCGAAGATGTATCCTTCGCTCAAAGGTTGGGAATTCTTGAAGTTCATCAGATCGGTTTACAGGATGGATGATGAAAAAACCGAGGAAAGGATGAAAAATCTGATCGACGTTTTTGGAATCAACTATTTGGAAAGGTACATCTTTGAAATGTCACACGGCATGAAACAGAAACTCATGTTGGTCTCGGTCCTCATGAGAAAACCCAAGGTGATATTCCTAGACGAGCCGTCCGTTGGGCTTGACGTGATAGCGACTGCCGTTTTGAAGGAACTCCTCAGAAAACACGCCTCGGATGGGGGTACGATTTTTCTTACCACTCACATACTTGACATGGCACAAGATCTCGCCAACAGAATAGGAATAATAAGCAACGGGAAGATGGTGGCTGAGGGGACCGTAGGTGAACTCAGAGAGATCGCCGGTAGAAAGGACCTTGAGGAGGTCTTCATAAAGCTCACTGGAAACGAGGAAAAACTCAGGGAGATGCTCGAAAGATTATGAGAGACTTGATATTGCTTTTGAGATATGGAAGCAAGGGCTCGAGTTTAGTGCTCAGTAAGAAAGGTGGAATGTTATCATCCACACTTCCAGTCGTGATGGCAGTGCTCGTTTTTGGCCTCCCGATATACTATACGGAATACATGACGTTCTCAAAGCCGATGCCACTTGAGGCTTTTTACATCATTGGGGGACTGTGGTCGTTGATAATGTCCTTGTTGACTTTGACATCCATGATACCTGGGATGCTCTATTCCATCACTGGGAGTGAGGACAGAGAGTTCCTGTCGTACATGCCGATCAGCGGATCGACACTCAGATGGTATTTCACGACCATATCGCTTTTCACAAATCCGATGATGCCAGTCGCTTATGTCATGGGGCTGATGGGGATCTACAAAGGCTATGGCTTGAACATCTGGCTCGGACTTGCAAACGGCTTGGCACACGTTTTCACGCTCATCGGTATCTCAGCGTTCGTGGCCTTCTTGCTCTCCTGGGTTGTGAAAGCAACGCGGAGACTGTACATGTACTCCTTCCTCATAGATGTGATACTCCTGGTCTTGGTGATACAGATAAACCCCGCAACCGCTGGAAATCCCATAGATATGGCCAAAAAGCTCTTTTTGATAAAACCGATATTGACTTCAAAGTACTCACCGTTCTTCTGGCCCATATTGTACAAACCCTGCAAGACAGTTGCCCTTGGTGCGCTCTTTTTTCTGGCTTCGAATTACATACCGATAGGTGAGCAGAAAAGAGAAGTATCTGGTGGGAATGGGAGGTTCTGCGGAAAGGAATTCACGCTCTTTCTCAGAAAAGAGCAGAACGCTTTCTTCCTGGCATATCCATTGATATTCGCGCTCCTTTACGGGTACTTCATCAAGAGTGATACCGTAACTTATTTCATACACATATCATTCGCGGCGTTCTACTCGTCCGTTTCGGCCGGATCGCTCATTCAGGAAGAACTACTCGTCTATCCGACATCTAAGATTTTTCCAATCAGTTTTGAATCCCTCGTTTTCAAAAAACTACTGACCACCTTTGCCATGTACACCGTATCTGCGATTCCAGCGTTGATCTTTGGATCTCTTAACGGTTTTGGGATCGTGGACGTTATGTACGCTCTGTCGTTCCCAAGTGTGGTGTACCTGTCATCGAGCTTTGGAATTCTGGAAGCACTTAAGAATCCCGATTTCAACCGAGGGAAGGTCCTTAGTGGGAAAGGACTTTTGAAAGTTGAATCCACAGGGGTGGGGCTTGCTCTGCTGTCTTTCGCTGTACCATCTGGAATTTTCGATGTGATCTACAAAGTGTCAGAAACCTCGAAGATATCCATATTCATCGTGTCCATCGTTTTGGAAATCTATCTGTCGATAAGGTTCACGAAAAAGGCCGTGAGGGAGTTTGACTCATTTGAGCTTTGACCTCCAGTAGTTCTTCTCAGCTACTTCGTCCAAGAATTTCCTCTCCTGTCTGTTGAGCTCCTCGAGATACTCCCTGTACTTTCTCTCCTTGAGTTTTTCAAGTGCCATCCTCTCTTTTCTCTTTTCAAGGTAAATTGCGAGCTTTTCTTTCTCCTCCTCCCTCTTCTTTTCAATTTCTCTGAGGAGCCTCTCTTTCTCCGCTCTCAGTTTTTCTATGTATTCGTTCCAGACTCTTATCTCAGAACCGGTGACTCCATTTG
>JALVXE010000197.1 GCA_027038385.1 Thermotogaceae bacterium | reverse complement strand
AGGTGGGATTCCTCGAGTTCTGAGTATGCTCTTTCGATTTCTTGGTAGGCTTTCTCGAGCTCTTGCTCGGAAGATTCGAGCATTTCAACATAGGCCGTTATATCCTGCGCCATTTCGTAAAAGTGCAGAAAGAGCTCTCTGAACTCCTTTATCTCAGATGATTCCACCCTTTCCGATGGAAGGAATATCTTATCTTCCCTGAACTTCCTTATGATCTTTATCAGATCCTCGATATCTCCGTTCATTTTGTGCGCCATCTTCTTAACAGATAAGCTTGAATAGTATATGGCCAGGATTATGGAGAGCACGAGGAATATGGAAAGGGCCCAGAGAGCTGACTTTGCAAAATCAAAATTGGTCCTTATCATAACGAAAAACGGTTTTGAAAAAGTTCCCTCCTTTGAAGGCAAGTTTATGACATCCGCAAAGAGCATCCTTGCAAATTTTCTATCGACTACGGGCTTTCCGGTTTTCAAAGCTTTCTCAACCATGGACTTCTCTTCAAGTGTGAGATGCGGAAACGCGCATCCAAATGGTTCGAAGTAGTAATCATAAACTCCAACCTCTTTTATAAAATCGTACTTTTTCGGTATCGACGCTATGGAATCTATCAGGCTGTTTATTCCGGGCCAGTCTATGAAAGCCCTCAAAACCGCGGCTGTTTTATCGTTTATCTTCACGTAACCTTCTTTGACGAGTACGTCCTTCCCGTTGTACTTTACGACGTCCTCCATTTTCTCGAAGATTATCTCTCCAGGTTTGAGCTTTTTCAGAACGTTTAGAGTGAACTCGTCGGGTTTGAATTCATGGGGGGAGGAGGAGAGTATCATCTTGCCGCTCATATCGAAGACAACGACGTCATATCCGAGAGCTTTTTGGCCGCTTAGGAATACGCTCGTCTTCTCGACGTCGTCTATCATATATCTGATATCTCCTTCGTTGTAGAGCTTTGGGATCTTCTTCAAGGTTTCCATCATGCTGTCTTCCATGGACTCTTCGTACCCTTCAAGAGCTCTGAGATAGACCGTTATGTTGGATTTCACAAGGTTCTCTACCACTTTTGAGACGTTTCCGGTCATCCTGTATGAAACGACGCTGCTCGTTGATATGACGAAAACGAGTACGAAAATCCCAACCGCCAGTATTATGGATAGGGTTTTCTTGAATATGAATTTTTCGAGCTTTTGACTGCCTTCTTTCGACTTCATGTTTTGATTTTACTACTCTCTGGAATTTGAGGTCAACCATTGCGCAAATCCATCGTGCGAGAAATGTGTGATTTTTGTGAAAGTACCTCAAATCAGATTAAACTACACGGAACGTCTTTTGCCGTACATCTGCGGTGATGAAGTCGAAATTCGGGGTTTATTTGAAGATCGGAATCACTATTCTCATGACAAAACTCCTTATGAAAGTGATAGCCCAGATGATGAATAGAAAGACGTAGAGAACAAATCCTACATGATCCATCGTCTTGATTGACAGAAGCCTTGAAAGAACATGACAAGAGGCTACAAAAGCTCCAAGTGGAAATGTAAAAGCCCACCATGACAAGGCGAACTTCAGCTCCTTTTTTGCTATGTAAATGAATGTCATGACCGCAGCTATCACCAGCCACCAAAATCCCATTCCCCAGAGAAAAGCTGAGAAGACTGATATTCCTTTCAAAAGCTCTGGAAACAGATTTCTTGTGATTCCAACAAGCGATAATATTCCCGCTCCGATAGGACCAAGGTTGATCCACACAGTGGGGGCAAGTGACGATGGAAGGGGCTTGTGCAGTACGAAGCGATACATCATAACGGCATGAAGAGCGATGTAGAGGAAGAAGCCTGCTCCCCAGGAGAATATATTCAGTGCTTTCAAAAAGTCGTTGAGCATTCCGAAAGTTTCGGTTGACAAACTTGAGCCGGCTATTGGTATTACTATCAACCCCACGGGAGGTATGAACCATGCTGGATTCATATGGTGAATCTGGACATTTCCGCTTGTGAAGTAGATCATGGGTATTAGAATTGAAAACACCAGAGTGAGAGCCGTTCCGAATGACCAGAATATCCATGCGACAAATGAGCTTTTAATGATTAGTAGAGAGCCCGCGGCTATAACGAGCATTCCAACACCTATGGTTGGATAAAAATTCCCGACAACGGGATCTTTCAAATCCTTTATCGCTTCCTTTGGGGAAACCATCCACCTCATCAACCACATCGCTAAGAGTATGAAGAACACGGAAAAATTCATCCAGAAGAGAACTGCACTGATTTCCCTTAGCGGTGAAAACCAGGAGGAATACATGTAGCTCACATTGGACAAAATTCCTGTACCCATGGTGCATGCGAACCACGACGGTGGAAAACTCTTGATGATTTCTTTCATGATGCTGAACCTCCTTTTACGAATATCCACTTATATTGTATTGCATTCACGCGTATGTTCAAGCAACTTGAGAAAATTTTAACATATTGGTAAAGATCGCGGAATTTCAAGCAAAAGTGCTTGGTGGTAAACTTTAAAAAGCGGGAGGTGATCCTTTGCTGAGCGTCGCTCTTTCTATAATCGTTCCGATCCTCGGATATTTCACAAATGTTCAAACTTGGGTTTTGGTGGTTTCCGGCGTTTCCGCTGTCGCGGGAAGCGTGTACTTTCTGAAAGAGAGATCTCACAAGGCGGAGAGCTTCAACAGACTCACACTCGTTTTGATAATAGCAGTGGCGATCCTTGCCTGGGCCAAAAAGATCCCAACACCTGGTTTCCTCCCACTCTCATTGGCCGTTCTCTCGACGCCTCTTTTGGATAAGTCATACGTTGGAAAGAGATTCCTTTCGATCCCTTTCTGGATCTTCACGTACTGGGGGGTGAGCGAGATATTTTCTCTGAGGTACTCGTCCTGGGGATATCTCATAGGATCTGTCGTGGCTTTGATAGCTTGGAGGGATGTGTTTGGCAAGGTACAGAAAGCTCAGTGAATACTTGAAGGAGAGGTACAAAATCAGGGTTCAGAAGATACCGATATACGCTGGTTTCACGTGTCCCAACCGGTTGATCGGTGAGCCGTGTATATATTGCGACCCCACTGGAAGCGGTTTCTCAACACTCATGAACCTCCCGATAAGGGAGCAGGTTCTGGTGTGGAAAGAGAGGTTCAAGAGGAAGTACAAAAGAGTCAAGTTCATAGCTTACTTTCAGGCCTTTTCCAACACGTTCGCTCCGGTTGAGGTTCTCAAGGAAAAGTACGAGGAAGCCCTCGTAGACGATGAGATAGTCGCGCTCGACATATCCACAAGACCCGATCTTCTGCAAGAGGAAGTTCTGGATCTGCTCGAGAGTTTCAAAAGAAGGGTGGACGTTTTTTTAGATGTTGGTCTTCAAACTGTGAATTACAAGACGTTGAAGATTTTGAAAAGGCACCACACTCTGGCAGAGTTCATAGACGGAGTTGTCAGGGCGAAAAGACGGAATTTTGAGATAACAACCCACGTCATAGCCAACCTCCCTTGGGATGACTTGGAAGATGTCATCGAAACTGCGAAAGTCATATCGGCTCTTGGAATAGACGGTGTGAAGATCCATTCCCTATACATCGTCAAAGGGACTGAACTGGGCAAGATGTACGAAAACGGCTTGATATCGGTTGGAACTTTGCAGGACTATGTTGAGAGGGTCGTCACGTTTTTAGAATATCTGAATCCATCGATAGTCATACACAGGCTCGCGGCAGATCCCCCACGTGAGGGAGTGCTATTTGGAAACTGGGGACTGAGTAAGCTAGAGGTTATCAGGGAGATAGAGAAGGAGCTTGAAAGACGCGATACTTTTCAAGGAAAGAAATTCGATTATCTCAGCAGATGAGCATAGTAGTATACTTCAAGCGGGGGAGAAATTATGAGCGAAGAGATCTTTCAGGAGATAACCGAGAAAGATCTTGAAAAATTCAACAAGTGCGACAGCGCTGTGGTCATATACAACAAAAATGGCGATATAGTTTACGCAAATGATCAGGCTCTCCTCATATATGGGTACGCGAGTGTGGAGGATCTTCCAAATGGCTGGAATTTCATCCCTCCTGAATACAGACCAATCGTTCGAAAGAGAATAGAAAAGGCCCTTTCTGGGGAGGTTTCGCCTGCTCTGACTTTGAAGATTTTCACCGGAGACAGAAGAATCGAGATCGTGAAGTCCAGAACGTATCCCGTAATCTTCAACGGTGAGAGGGCCATAATGGCAGTTTTCTCAAGGGAGATGGAGGACAGGCTCAAGAGACTCTCCATAGAGGAAGCCTCGAAGATCATAAGAAGATCGATAGAGCCTTTTTTGGAAAACCGAGTGGTAGATATAAAAGAAATATTGGATGGTGTATACGAGAGCATAAAGGGATTATTCCCGAGCATAGATTTGGCATTCGTGAGAAAAGATCTAAAGGTTCTATTCGCGACAGCAGATGATGTTCCATGTAAGGAAAATCCTCCTGTATTGAAGTCTATAGAAGAAAGGAAGGAAATCTACATCTCGTCTAACAAGGTAACTGGAAAGGTGTACACCATCTTCGCATCTCCAGTAGTTGTGGAAGGAGAAGTTTTCGGAGCGATCGGGTTCAAGAGTGAGGGGTACGGATCTTTCGTACCCGAAGATGTCGAAGTGTTCCGAATGGTTTCAGAGATCGTGTCCCTGGTTTTAGGGCTCTCCAGGAAAATAGAGGATATCAAAAGCAAGAGTGCTGATTTTTTCAAAAAGCTGATGGTGGACGGTCTGACCGGTGCCTACACGAGGAGCTACTTCGATGAATTCGTGGAAAAGATGGTCTCCTACTCCAGAAGGAAGGGTGATGATGTCTCCGTTGTTATGATGGACATTGACAACTTGAAGATCGTGAACGATAACTACGGTCACCTCGAAGGGGACAAGCTCTTGAAGGACTTTTCAAATATCGTCATGAAGAGCATCAGAAACACAGATTTCCTCATAAGGTTCGGTGGTGACGAGTTTCTTCTGATCCTCCCTGGAAGTGATGAGAGCTCAGCTGAATCCATCATGAGACGGATATTGGAGGAGATCGATAGAGGAAACACCAAAAGGGATCCAAAGATACTCTTCTCCTACGGTGTAGCACCTGTGAAAGATGATCTGAAAAAGGCTATAAGAATTGCTGATGATCGGATGCACGAGATGAAGAGGTTTCACCACCGAGGCGAATATTTTTGAAGCGTCAAGGGGGTTGTTGTAAACTAACGGGATAACGGAGGTGATCGAGAATGAGGATAAAGGAGATAATTCCGTACGCTCTTGGAAAAAAGCCTGCTCATGTTCTGTTCAAGAATGCAAAGATCGTGAACGTGTTCACCGGAGAAATAGAGGAGGGAAACATAGCTGTTTTCAAGAAGAGGATAGCCGGGGTTGGGGGTTACGAAGAAGGTGAGAGGATAATAGACCTGAAGGGGATGTACGTCGTCCCCGGATTGATAGATGCCCACCTTCATATAGAGAGCTCGATGCTCTCACCGAGGCAGTTCGCCAAGGCGGTTTTGCTTCACGGAACGACCACGGTCGTAGCCGATCCACACGAGATAGCGAACGTTCTCGGACTCGATGGGATCGAGTACATGATTGACGCTACAGAAGGGATTCCGTTGAACGTGTACATAGCCATACCATCCGCTGTTCCGGCATCTCCAAACTTCGAGACTTCCGGAGCGAGGATAGGACCTGAGGACGTCATAAATTTCGTTGAAAGGTATCCAAAGAGGATCATAGCTCTAGGTGAAGTCATGAACTTTCCAGGAGTTCTGAACGTCGACTACGAAACGATAGCGAAGATAGAGGTGCTTCGCCACAAGTACAAGAAGATAGATGGACACGCACCGGGACTTTCAGGGAAAGAGCTCAACGCGTACATAAGCGCGTTCATAAGATCAGATCACGAGGCCACGAGGAAGGAAGAGGCCCTCGAGAAGATCAGGAGGGGGATGCAGGTCTTCATAAGGGAGGGAACCACGGCAAGGGACTTGGAGAGTCTGATAGGGGCCGTGAACGATATGAATCACTTCTTCTTCTCGTTCTGCACGGACGACAAGGACGCCCTGGACATACTCGAGGAGGGTCACATAGACCACAACATAAGGAAAGCGATCTCACACGGCGTAGATCCGATAACCGCAATCAGAATGGCGACGATAAACACCGCGAGGTATTTCAACCTCAGGAGCATGGGAGCAGTTGCGCCGAGTTACAAGGCGGATTTGGTCGTCTTGGACGATCTCGAGAGTTTCAGCATAAAGATGGTTGTGAAGGACGGAAGGATCGTTGTGGAGGATGGAAAGTTCGTTGGAAACCTTCAGGGAAGGATACCGAACGTTCCAGATATAGTTGGGCACGTGAAGCTCCCGAAGTTCACGTTGGACGATCTGAAGATCAAAGATCGTGGAAAGAAAATAAGG
>JALVXE010000196.1 GCA_027038385.1 Thermotogaceae bacterium | reverse complement strand
GATATAAACACAGTTCTTGAGAATTTCAACAAACTCGTTCAAAGTCTTGTCGTTAAAGTTGCAACGCTCGACCTTGACAATGTGAAGCTCACCGAATACTACAAAGACCTTACCGAGTCGTTGGTCAACGTGTATGATAGGTACCTCTCGGATATAAAAGCCGTTCTGGAAAAGAGAGGACTCAACGCCACTACGAATACGATCTCAGCTGTCGTCAGAGCTGCGGCTTTCATAGAGCTTTCCGAGGTGTCTAGGTCCTACTTCTTCTCGAGCAAGCCTTACGATCCAGTGACCGGGAACGACGGGCTCTTGTCGAATCCATCACCACCTTCATCGATGCATCCGTTTGGCACGGATCCACTTGGAAGAGACGTTCTGAGTCAGATGATGTACTCAACACCTAGGGAATTCGTCCTAGGTGTTACGGCAGCGTTCATAACCGTTTTCATAGGAACGATAATCGGGGCTACCTCAGCTTACTACGGAGGGGTTGTGGACACGTTCTTCATGAGATTGGCTGACATAATAATGCTCTTCCCATCTTTGCCGCTTCTGATGGTTCTCTCCGCGTTCATAGAGCTCACGCTCTTCAAACTGGCTCTTATAATAGGTGTTATATCCGGTTTTGGATCGATAACGATAGTTTTGAAATCTCAAGCCCTCACGGTGAAGGTCAGACCCTTCATAGAAGCGGCCAAAAGCGCTGGCGGGTCTGATTGGTACATAATTAGAAAGCACATAATACCTAACATACTACCGTTGTCATTCCTTTACATGATGTTCTCCGTGACTGGAGCGATATTCACAGAGGCCGTTCTGAGCTTTTTCGGACTCGTCAACATAAAGATGAGCTGGGGAATAATCCTCTACACTGCGAGCAGTCAAGGATACCTGATAGGAACGAACATAGGGACGTTCTGGTGGCTCTGGGTTCCAGCAGGGGTTGCCATAACGTTGATTTGCTCTGCTTTCTACTTCCTCGGAAGGGGACTCGAAGAAATAGTCAACCCAAGGTTGAGGAAGAGGTGAGATTATGGGAAGAGAGGTCTTGAAGGTCGAAAACCTGAAGATGTGGTACAAGACGAAAATGGGATACGTTCGTGCCGTGGATGGGATATCCTTCAGCTTGAAAGAGGGGGAATCCCTTGGGATAGTCGGAGAATCCGGGTGCGGAAAGACCTCGGTTTCCATGACGATACTCAGGCTCCTTCCGGAAAATGCTGAGTTCAAGGAAGGACACATATTCTTCGACGATGGGAACGGTCCCATAGATCTGGTATCACTTCCAGAAGACGAGATGAGGAAGTACAGATGGAAGGGAATCTCCATGATCTTTCAAGCTGCTATGAACTCCCTCAACCCGGTTTACAGGGTTGGGGACCAGATAGTTGAGGCCATGCTGAACCATTTTCCAGAGATGAGCATAGATGAGGCGCGTGAAAAAGTCGCCTGGCTCTTTCAGCTCGTCGGGCTTGACCCCAAGAGGATGGACCAATATCCACACCAGTACTCCGGTGGAATGAAGCAGAGGGCGATAATAGCAATGGCGCTCTCATGTGATCCCAAGCTGATAATAGCCGATGAGCCGACAACGGCTCTTGACGTCATAGTCCAAGACAGGATACTCAAGGAGATGAAAAAGATCCAGCAAAAACTCAACATGGCGATGATATACATATCGCACGACATAGCCGTCATAGCGGAAGTCTCGGATAAGATAGCCGTGATGTACGCTGGAAAGTTCGTCGAATTCGCTGATTCGGTGACGATATTTAAAAAGCCCAAACATCCGTACACCTATGGCTTAATGCACGCGTTTCCGAGTGTTGTAGGCCCAAAGACCGAGCTCACAACGATCCCGGGTGAACCTCCTAACCTCTTGAATCCTCCAAAGGGGTGTAGGTTCGCACCTAGGTGCCCTTTGGCCACGGATGAATGCTGGGAAAAAGAGCCGGAGTACAGGGAAATAGAGCCCGGTCATTGGATAGCATGTCATCATCCGCTTGAGGCTGGAAAAGAGGTGAAATTCGATGAAAAATGACGAGATCGTTCTCAGGATAGAGAACCTCAAGAAACTCTTCCCAGCCGAGAGGAAGATGTTTGGAAAGGTCAAACTCTTCGTTCACGCCGTCGATGGTGTGAGTTATGAGATAAGAAAAGGGGAATCTTTGGCGCTGGTTGGAGAATCCGGGTGTGGGAAGACGACGACTGGAAAAATACTCGTCGGCCTTTACGAGCCTACTTCTGGTAGGGTGATAATAGAGGGTGAGGACGTCACTCCTTACCTCTTCGAGAACCAAAAGAGAGCCGAGCAATACCTGAAGGAGCAGTATCTGAACAAGTTCAAAGATCCATCCAATATTGATGATGATTTCGACAGGGAGATGTACGAGCTCTACGAAAAGCTTGGAAAGAGCGATGCGAAGTTCATGGATCACTTCTTGAAAAACAGAAAGAGAAAAATGATAGAGATAAGAAGGAAGGTTCAGATGATATTTCAAGACCCATACGAGTCTTTGAACCCGAGGATGACGATATTCGACATAGTCGCAGAACCTCTGAACATACACGACATAGGAACGGCTAAGGAAAGAGAGGAGAAAGTTGCTGCCCTTCTCGAAGAAGTTGGGTTAACTCCGGCGGAGACTTTCATGTTCAGGTTTCCACACGAATTGTCTGGTGGTCAGAGGCAGAGGGTTGCTATAGCGAGAGCCCTCATACTCAATCCATCTTTCGTTGTGGCTGACGAGCCGACTTCGATGCTGGACGTCTCAATAAGGACTGGAATAATGAAGCTCATGATGAGACTCGCTCAGGAACACGGCATGAGCTATCTGTACATAACCCATGATTTGGCCGTTGCGAGGTACATGGCGAACAAAATCGTCGTGATGTACCTCGGTAAGATAGTCGAGATGGGAGAGATAGAGGAGGTTCTTCACCATCCACTTCATCCATACACGAAAGCCCTTTTGGCGGCTATACCCGTTCCTGATCCAGAGTACAACCGGGGTGAACCAGAGATAAAAGGGTCTGTTGCAAAGCCGATAAATCCACCACCGAGGTGTAGGTTCTACGATAGATGCCCGATAGCCACCAAGGAATGTGAGAATCTTCCACATCCCAATCTTGTGGAAGTTTCGAAAGACCATTGGGTTGCCTGTCACGTTGTTGTCGGAAACGTTAAAAAATGAAGGAGGCCTTTCAGGCCTCCTCATCTTTCTCTTGTTCATATTCATATCCCAAATCGCTGAGTATCTTCTGTATCCTCACGCTCGATTCTATTCCCCTGTCTTCGTGCAATCTTATCTCGGGAGTCGTGTATATCCTCAAGTTCTTCGCTACAAAACTCCTAAGGTATCCCTTCGCCCCCTCCAAGATTTCCAGGGCTTCTTTTCTTTCATCATCTGATCCCAAGTAGCTT
The DNA here is from genome assembly GCA_027038385.1 of Thermotogaceae bacterium. GTDB lineage: Bacteria > Thermotogota > Thermotogae > Thermotogales > Thermotogaceae > WGAO01. The sequence continues at coordinate 3,183 of JALVXE010000196.1, read as the reverse complement.
ATGTAGACGTCGGCATATCTCTTGTCCCTCGACAGCTCGACCCTTGAGACGGTGACGAACTCCTTTCTTATCCTCGGGTCCTTCATGTTCGATATGGCCTCACTGAGGAGTTTTTGTATCTCCGATTCAAGCATGGATTTCCTGTAAACTGGGTTCATCTGAATCACCTCCGGCTTGAATTTTAACATCAAAATTCATGGTAAACTCACACTGGTGAGAGGATCAATTCGCGTCGATTCTCGTGGAAGACCAGACAGGCATGATCGCAAAATCAGGGTGAAAATCAGGGGAGATGTGGAATGAGCGTGATCGAGGTGAGAGATCTCAAGAAAAGCTACGGGAAACTCAAAGCCGTAGATGGTGTTTCTTTCGTGGTGGAAAGAGGACAGGTGTTCTCTCTTCTTGGACCGAACGGTGCTGGGAAGACGACGACTGTCGAGATACTGGAAGGTTTGAGGAAAAGAGATGGGGGACATGTGAGGGTTCTTGGCGAGGATCCGGAAAGCTTCTCGGCATCGGTCAAAAGACGGATGGCCATCGTTTTTCAAGAGACGGCCCTTTTTGAGAACCTCACGGTTTGGGAGACGTTGAAGTTTTTCAAAAAGTCCTACGGAGGCGATGCCAGTCTGAGGAGAATCCTTGAAGAGCTCGGACTTTCAGAGAAGAGAAAAACACTTGTCAGGCACCTATCTGGAGGTCAGAGGAGAAGACTGGCGATCGCCACGATTCTTACGCACGATCCAGATCTCATCTTTCTTGACGAGCCCACGACTGGCCTCGATCCTGCGGCGAGAAGAAGGGTGTGGGAGATAATAGCCCATCTAAAGAACGAAGGTAAAACGATCTTTCTAACGACCCATTACATGGAAGAAGCGCAATTTCTCTCAGATATAGTCTGCATAATGAACGATGGAAAGATCGTGGAGATGGGATCACCTGAGGAGATAATAAGCAGGTCCGGCCTGAAGAGTGTTGTGAAGGCGAAGATCGGCAAAGAAGAGATCACTCTGGAGACAGGCGAACCGGAAAAGACTGTCAAGGATCTGATAGAGAAGGGAGCGGAAGAGATAAGCATACGAAAGCCGAACCTTGAGGATGTGTTCCTCCATCTGACAGGGAAGGAGTTGAGGGGTTGATAGTCTTCAAGGATGTGTTCCTGAGGGACAGAGCGGCTCTCTTCTGGATAATGATCTTTCCAACGCTGATGTACCTCACCTTTTCCAGCGTTTTTTCGGGGTTTGGGAAAAATGTCGAAATCAAAGTCGCCTTCGACATGCCGAAGATGTTCCTTCCGATCTTTGAGAAGAATTTCAAAGTCATGAAAGTCAAAAGTGAGAAGGATATAAAAAGTCTTGTGATAAGCGGGAAGGTCGATTGTGGCATCTATTACGACGGAAAGATGGTCAAGGTTTACTATGGCCCTTGGGTAGAGTCCAAGATGGGAAAGGAGATGATAGAGTCCATACTGGAAAACTTCGGGTTGCCCGAGGAACCTCTCAAGGGTGTGAAATTCATCGAGAAGGGTAAAAAACTCATCGCCAAGGACTTTTACTTCCCTTCAGGAATAGTTATGGCGATCCTGGGTGTTGGGTTCTTCGGCGGAATAAGCGTTGAGGAGTATTTCAGAAGGAATGGAGTAAGGAAGATGTTCAAGTCCCTACCTCCATCGAACTTTTCTCTCGATCTTCAGGTGTTTCTCTCGCACACGCTCGCTTGTCTGATGTCATCTGGGATTCTGATCATCGTGGCCGCAGTTATGGGGGCGAAGATAGACCTGTTTTACACAGCTCTTGGTGTTCTTTACGGGATAGCTGCGTTCGTTCCCTTGGGGATGGGACTTGGGAGGATTTTCAAGAAGGCTTCTGTTTTAGCTTCGAATCTCTTTTACTTCACGCTCCTCTTCCTATCTGGAGCGTTCTTTGAAGGAAAACTTCCAACGAGTCCTTCCACGACTTTGGTTTCTATCTTGAGAGAAAACCTCAGCGTTCTGGATGTATTCCTTTGGATATCCGTCTCAGTTGGTGTTTACATCCTTGGGAGGTGGCTGGATGAGAGGGCCGTTTGAGATCGTTTGGGCCGCTTTCTTGGATAACCTTAGAAATCCCTTCGACATCATGATGGTCTTCTTCATACCGATAATGATGTTCTTTATTTTGGTTTTCTCGGTGAGTACGACGCCTCAGCCTACCTTCAAGGCGAATTTTCCCCTCCCCGAGGACTTCAGAACTTCAGACAACCCAGATGCGGTTCTGGTTTACAAAGACGGTGTATTAACGGTGGATATTCTCACTTCTGATCCCGAAGAAGTTTCGGTGATAAAGGGAAAAATTTGGAAACTGAAGGCCTATCTGGAAAGGGTAAAGCCGCTTTTCAAAGTTGAGTACATAAAGCTCGGAAAGATAAACGAGCAGACTTACGCCTTGGCCGGCGTTCTGACCTTGTCCGTACTCGCTGGAGGGCTCATCGGAGCCGTCAGATCCATCTCAATTTACAGAGAAAGAGGTGTTCTCAAGCTCTTGGGATCTTTACCACTTAGGTATCCCGCTCTCTATCTACCGATCGTTCCAATATCCATGTCCATCCTCGGCAGCGGAGTTGTGATGACGCTGGCGCTCTATCTCGAAATACCGATGGTTATCTCACCGTTGTTTCTGGTCTACATGATATTGAGCTCTGTGATCTCCACTCTCCTCGGATTTGCGATAGCTGTTCCGATCAAATCATCAAATGCGGCGAACGGTATCGCCTCGATGTTCTTCACGATACTGCCGTTCTTCTCAGGAATTTACTTTCCTCTGGATTTCCTCCCAAAGCCGCTCAGAACAATCGCACCTTTTCTCCCAACGACTTGGATAGGAGATATCATGAAGAGAGCGGTTGGGATATGAAAGAAAACCCCGCCACTCTGGCGGGGATTTTTCATGATAACTCCTCCGTTTTCAACGCTTTCGGTGTTTCGGTTATCTGGACGTTCGCGAATGCTGACAAGCCCGTTCCGGCTGGTATGAGCTGACCGACTATGACGTTCTCCTTGAGTCCTACGAGGTGATCTTCTTTTCCCTCGACAGCCGCCATTGTCAGAACCCAAGCCGTCTCTTCGAAAGCTGCAGCCGAGAGCCAACCCCTGTAGTTCAGAGCAGCTTTCTTGAGTGGCAGAAGGATTCTCTTGTAGGAAGCAGGGAG
>JALVXE010000195.1 GCA_027038385.1 Thermotogaceae bacterium | reverse complement strand
ATAAAAAGAGTCGAAAAGTTCATGCCGATAGGAGACAGGGGAGCTCATGTCTTCGCACTGACGATGAGGCGACTCTTTGGCAGGGGAATAGGAACTTACCAGATACTGACTATAAGCTATATGGGAGATATAGTTCAAAAGCATCCAAGACTTATATGGGGATGGAACAATTTCAAGAGAGCTCATAATGACTACTTCCAGGTACTGGGAGAGACTGGTGTAGTCGGCTTGCTGTTCATAATATCGATCTTGATATACCTTGTGGTTTACCTTTTGAGAACTTTGAAAAGACTTGATGAGAGAGACGATGCCGTCTTGCTCATAGCTCTTTCCATGGGGTTCGCAGATTTCGCCCTCCAATCCTTTTTCTCTTTCCCTGGGCACCTTCTTCCAAACACCCTAGGGGCTATATTCCTGGCATCTTCCGCTCTCTCCAGACAGTTTAACAAGGATGGTTGGATGAGCTACGAGATATCTCTCAAGAGAGGGGCCTTCGCATCCCTTTCTGTTGTTCTGATGATACTCGTGTTCACCTCGACGTATCTCAGGTGGAACTACTTCATATCAGAGGTCAACTTCAAAGCAGGGAACACGAAGTATCTCACTCTCATGAAGGTTAGGGATCTCCGGTCACAGATAATAAACGAGGAAAGAAAGATAGGTAAAAGAGAAGATCTGATGAAGATCTTGGACAGAAAGGTGAGAAATGTCTCAGACAGTCTCATAGGTTACAAAAAGACGAATGAGATTTGGAAAGAGTATCCATCTCTGAGGCCATCCCAGAAGTTCTTCTTCGTTGAGAGAGAGATATACGAAGAGTCCAAGGATCATCTGATAAGATGCTTGAGCATGAACCACGATTACGGCAAGGCTTACTTCTATCTCGCTGCACTCTCTGCGTGGTATCACAGATTGGGGGATCTGAGGGCATCTATAAGGAGCGACCAAGATTTTAAAGAATTCTTGGAGCAAGACTTTGACAGTTTCCAGAGATTCATAAGGCCTAGTAAGAAAAGGACAGATCTTGTCAGAGTTTGGGATGACCTTGACAAGAAATACAGGAACTCTCTGAGGAGCTCTCTGATGAACTATCAGATGATACTCGATTCAATATCACTCTATGAGACGTCCTTGCTCGTTTTCAACGAGAGGAACACCTACAAGGCTTTGGCTCAGCGTTTTGCCATATTGGATAGATATTCAAAGAGCCTTATAAGGTACATTTCGTCTTCGAAGATAAAGGATAAAAACGATCTTGTGAGGTATCTGTACGAGAAGGCGAACGATTTCTACAACGATTTTTCAAAGTACGCGAAGATAATCATACACAACATACCAGGTGCGTGGAACAGATTCCCAGATTGGAAGAACTACGATATAAGAGTTGCGATGTCTGGGCAAGACATATATAAGACCATGGCTAGAATAAACGCCACACTGAGAGTGCCTATAGATCCGAGATATCAGAGCCTTTTGAGGTGGCTCGCTGAGAAGGAAGTGTGGGCGACGGACAAGATGAGAGATGTGGGGGTTTGGGGAGTTCCGGATATGGTTTTCGATTATGTAAGAGCTGTGCCTTACGCATACCTCACCACTGGTGACGCTACTAATGCAGCTTTATGGATGAGCTATGCACTCGATCTGTACTCGCCACAGCTTCCGAAGATGGAAAGAGATTTCTCGAAATACTCCGTTAAGGGTTCAGATGTAGACTACGCCGTGAATAGATTCCAGGAAACCTTCCTGAAGGATCTCAGACCATGGCTTGAAAGAAGGATATTCGAGTCGCTGAAATCGTTGAAGATATCCGTCAGAAAAGGATCCGAGAAAAAGCTTGAAAGCGCGGTAGGAAATGCTGCTTACGAATCTGTGAAGCTTGGAAAGAAATACCTGGAAGGGAAAGTAGATTTAAAATCCGTGGAGAAGCCGATCTTGGATCTATCGAACTCCATATCTTCGATGGAAGGGGTTTTCATGGGACTGAATTCCCTTGGGAAGCTCTCGTCTCTCATGGGAGGAATAGCTGCGGAATTTGAGGAAATTCTAAAGAGGATAAAAGATTCCTCAGGGGACGTAGAAAAGTATCTCAAAGAAAACTTCTCACTACCGGTAAAGAAAACGTGGACTGTAGCTGAGGAGAACAGGCTCTTGAGAACCTTCTGGAGGGATTTCGTCATCCTGAGAACTGCCGAAGCTTTGAAGGCTGTTTATCCGAAAGCTGACGGGAGGGATTTGATAGAAAAGGCCAAGAAGATGGTCGACGATTTGAAATCCAAAGGTTTGAAGAAAACGGTTGATGAGATGGGAAAGGAAACGGAAAAGGTTGCAGAGTATGCTAACAGCCTTCTTAGCTTGAACTTTGGCTTTGAAAGCAGCTACAACTATAAGGCCATTATGAGGGAGGCTCTTGAAAGGAGGCTCCAAGAGGTTATCTACAGACGTATAATGGATGAGAGTTACATGTATCCAACGGAGCCAATTGCAAAAGATGTCCTGAAGAAAATCGGAGCGAACGTGAATCCATCCACCTTGGCAGCTTCTCTAATGGATACGAGACTCAAGATATACGAGAGGTACGCCAGATACTACGGCAAGATAAACTCTCTCGTTTTGGAAGCTCAGGTTATGAGGAATTACATCAAAGGTAAGGTTTCCGGCGAAGTATTGAAAGAGCTGAATAATTCGATAGATAAGGCTCTTGATAATCTGAAAAGATTCCAAGAATTAGAAGGACAATCGGGATCAAAATGAGGAGATTCCGGATCTTCGGATAGATAGTTGGGTGGGGTCTTCCCACCCATGTTTCTTTTAAGATGTTCCTTCCAGTTCCGAGAATCAGTCTTATCCTTCCCCAGGAATCCACAACGCCGGTTATTCCTTTGTTTGCCACTTGCACGACCCACCTACCGCTCTCAGCTGCTCTGAAAACGGCTTTCGCGAAATGATTCCACAGCGCTATCTTGTACTTGAACCAAACGTCGTTCGTCATCACGACTATGAAATCGGAGTTTTTCGAATATTTGACCGCTCCGTCATCGAAATAACTTTCGAAGCATATCAGAACACCTATCTTCTTCCCCCTGTAGTTCAACGGATGATAACCTCTTCCAGGTGTGTAATACGCGAATCCCTTAAGGAATTTCAAGAACCCAAAAAACCTTGGATATGGCAAAAACTCCGCAAACGGGAAGAGTCGGACCTTGTCGTACCTTTGGGCTCTTTTTCCATCTATCAGGAGAGCTGAGTTGTACCTATTGTATCCGTCAAAAAAGAGCGTTCCAATGAGGACTGGATGATCGACATCAGGAGATTTTTTCAGAAAGCTCGCTATGTAAGCCTCGGGCGTTATGAGAAGATCGTCAGTTTTTGGGAGTCTTTCGAGTCTCTCTCTTACACTTTCTTCGTATTTCTCCTCAGGTTTTTCGTTCGTTTGGTACAGGTAAACTTTCATCATCCTGACCTCTTGAGGATCTCTAAAGCTGTCTGGAAAGAAATGCCAGGGTATGTACAAAATCAGGATCACTATCAGGATTTTACACAATTTCCTTCCTTTGATCAGCTTCCAGATAGTAACGTTTACCCATATCACTATCATTGACAGGCCTATATCTCCTATCACTGAGCTTATCATCACCAAGTGTGGTTCGTTGAACAGCGCATCTGATATCCTCGCTCCGGTGAACCCCATCTGACCCGATTCTCTCAAGATCTCCGTGAGTGCATATAGGGATGGATACACGAGGTAGGGGTTTTTCTTTGAAAGGGCCGAGCCAAAGAACCCAAATGGAAAATAGAAAGCACCTTGATAGGCTACCAGAAGCAAGAAAGCGAGAAAACCTTCAAATGAGCTGAAACCTGCGAATTTCGGAAAGTTTGTTGTCATCGTTCCAACAACCCAGAAGTGAGATATTGAAAAAGCCGTTGAAAAGAATATGAAGCCCTTGACTCCACCACTTATCGGCCTTGATTTCGACAGTTCTTCAAAGAGTGGGATGAGAGAGAACCAGACGAGTATGTGAAGTGGAAAACCAGGCATAGAGAACGCGAGCATCGCTCCAGATATCAGAACAGATATCACCTATTCACCATCCCCTTGACCAAAAAAAATATGAACATCGCAACTAGAAAGTTGGTGAGCATGGTGAGGTGTTTTTTGAACATCTCTTTCTTCTCCTCTTTGTAATCCAACGCAACGGGAAAATCTCCTTCGATCTTCCCCCTTTCGAACACGAATTCGAACCTCATGTTTACAGGTGTGGAGAAAGATGTGAGCGTTATCACAGACATTGGAGGAATATCTACAGGATATTCTACGGGAGATGAAGGACTCATGAATATCCTCACGTTGGATACGATGCCTTTCAATTTCAAGAAATCTTTTGTTTTGTTCTTTATCTCAATACTCAATATTCCGTTTTTCTCTCTCCCTATCTCCATGTAGTCGTACTTCAAATTCACTTCAACCCAACTTGTCTGCATGCTGGTTGACGTGCTCATCTCCAGATCGAAGAACCAACCAAACCCGATGAGAGGTATGACTATCAAGATAAAAAGGACACTTCTTACGAGAACCACCTCCATCGGTAAGTATACATCATATTCATGGTATCATTTGACCTTAGAAGAAAGGGAAGGGAGGGGATTCGATGAAGATATCGGTTAGCAGAGGTGAGTTGGAAGACAAGCTTTTGGTTGCATCCAAAGCCGTATCCAAGAGAACCATAAAACCCGCCTTGTCAGGATTTCTGTTCGATATCTCCGATGAGGTCTTGGTGTACGCCACTGACATGGAAACTGGTGTGAAGGCGAAGATACAGGTTAACGAGATAGAGGGAGAAGGGAAATTCGTCGTCGACGCGGGTACGATGTTGGATGTTGTGAAGAGTCTGTCTTCTGATATCGTTGAAATAGAGCTTGATGAAAGCAACTTGATCATACATTCTGGAAGATCGAAATTTCTCCTCACGACCATGGATCCCAACGAGTTTCCTGAGTTCACCAGTGCTGAAACCGACAGATATGTGGAAGTGGACACTTCTATTTTGGATGAGATGGTCGACAAGGTGATGTTTTCAGCGGCTACAGACGAATTTATGAGAAACCTTTACGGGGTCTTCTGGGAAATGTCCAGTGGAAACCTGAGATTGGTGGCTTCCGATGGGTTCAGGCTTGCCCTGATGGATCAGTCCGTGAATTTTGACATGGAGATAAGCTTTCTCATATCGCTTCCGAGCATGAAGGAGCTCAAGAACGTTCTTTCCAACGCGAGCGAGCCAACCTTGAACTTGAGGTTTGACGGAAAGAGACTCTCAATCGAAGCAGGAGACGTTGAGGTTACCATGAGGGTGGTCGATGCCGATTTCCCAGACTACAGGAGGGTTCTTCCAAGTCACTATTCCACGAAAGTAGTTCTGTCAAGAGACGACCTCTTAGATGCGCTGAGAAGGGTGATGATAATAGCAAGGAAGGGAAGCGAGGCTGTCAGGTTCTCGATAGAAAACGCCAGCTTGACACTGAGCAGTAAGAGTCCCGACTATGGAGAGGTCGTTGAGGAATTGGATGCCGATGTGGAGGGGGAAGAGCTCTACATAGCTTTCAACCCGAAGTTCATCCAGGAATCTCTGAGGAAGATAGACACATCAGAAGTCGAGATGCTCTTCGATGGTCAGGCGAAACCTTTGAAATTGAAATCCTTGGAGAATGAGGAGTACTTTTATATAATAATGCCCATAAGAATCGTATGAGGTGATAGTTTGAGAATCGAGGGAGTCTTGGTAGTTGACCCGATAGATGGGGAATACGTCGGCGATGTTTTCATAGAAGATGGAAAGATATCTGGTGTTGAGCTCTCAGATAGAAAAGCAGATTACATATTGATGCCGGGTTTTGTAGATATCCACACTCATGGTGCTTTCGGAGTGGATTTTTTGGAGTCCAAGGATTGGGAGAAAGCAGAGGAGTTTTTCCAATCTCAGGGTGTGACGACTTTCTTTCCAACGTCCGTTTCCACCTCTTTCGATAAGATGGTGGAGTTTCTAAAAGAAGCAGATAAAAGGGGGCTAAATGCGCACCTTGAGGGGCCTTACATATCCGTAGAGAAAAAGGGGGCGCAGAACCCTGGCTATATAAGAAAAGCTACGTTGGAAGAAGTGGAAAAACTGGTAAAATACGATTCACTGAAAACTATAACGCTAGCACCGGAAGAAAACGATGTAAAGATCGTTGAGGAATTTGAGAACAATGGGATCAGAGTGAGTCTGGGACATTCAAACGCCAAATATTTCGAGGCTTTGAAAGCTTATGAGGCAGGTTCTAGAAGGATAACTCATTTCCCAAATGCCCTAAGATCTCTGCACCATAGAGAAATTGGGATAAGTGGCGCGGGACTTTTAAACGATTTTTATCTGGAGCTCATAACGGACGGTATTCATGTATCCAGAGAGATGATAAATCTCGTGTATAAGATTAAAGGTTGCGACAGGATAATACTTATAACCGATTCCATATCCGCAACAGGACTTGAAGATGGGGAATACGATTTAGGAGGCTTGAAGGTTTTCGTGAGGGGAGGAATCGCTAGGTTAGAAGACGATACTCTTGCCGGTTCCACA
>JALVXE010000194.1 GCA_027038385.1 Thermotogaceae bacterium | reverse complement strand
TTCTTATAGAAAGAGGGTTGAGAGTAGTCGAGGGTGCCTCTGGTGAGGTTTTTGCGGTGAGAGCTCATGGAATACCACCAAAAAAGCTCGAGGAGATCTCAAGAAGGTTTAAAAGGATCATCGATCTAACATGTCCTATAGTTAAATCGCTTTTTGAAAAAGCGAAGGAGTGCCGGAAAGGCGGTTACGGAGTAGTGGTCTTTGGAAAAGAAGGACACGCGGAAATGTTGGCTTTGAAAGGTTATGTCCCGGATGCTATAGTTACTTCAGAAGCACACTTCTACGGTATGGAAAGAATGTGCATACTATCTCAGACTACTTCATCTTGGCAGGAATTCTCCGAATTCGTCTCAAGAATGATAGAGCTGAATTTTCCATCCAAGGAGGTTAAGATCGTCAACACTGCTTGCCCTGTAACCGTGAACAGGGAGGATGAAGTCAAGAGACTTTCAAAGACGTGTGATTTGATAGTAGTCGTGGGAGGAAAGCACAGCGCAAACACCGGAAAGTTATATCGAATAGCCCTCAGAAAAACTAAGGCGGAGTGGATAGAGTCACCTGAAGAAGTTGAGAAAATCAATTTGAAGGGTATAGGGTGTGTTGCAGTTGTTCGCGGAACTTCAACACCGGTAGAAGATGTCGAAGAGGTCTACAACGAAATATTGAGGAGGGGTAAAGATGGATAGACATGAAGACATAAGCATGGAAGAGGTTCTTAAAAGCCTTGACGAGATGAACACCGATGTAGGTTCAGTTGTGAATGCAAGGGTTTCCGGAACAGTTGAAGACGGTATAGTGGTGGATTTCGGCGGGAAGTTTGAAGGTTTTGTACCAACAAGAGAGCTTGTAAGAAATCCAAATGATTACAAAAGTGGAGAAGAATTGAAGTTGCTTCTCTTCAGAGTGGATGAGGATGAGGGAAGAGCTTATCTTTCAGAAAGAAGACCGATGCTCAGAGAAACCCTTAAAAAGGTTCAGAATGTGTACGAGTCGGGTGACAAGATAGTCAGGGGGAGAATAGTAGGCGAGGTGAAAGGTGGATACAGAGTTCTTATAGACGGGGTTTTGGACGCATTTCTTCCGGGCTCTCAGTCTGCTATAAGAAGGGGTGGAAGTATACCGGAAGAGGAGCTCGAGTTCGAAATAATCAGCTTTGAAAGGGGAAGAAGGAGGCACAACATAGTTTTATCAAGGAAGAGTCTTTTAGATAAGAAATTGAAGGAAGCTTTCTCAGGCATAAAAATCGGTGATGAGGTAGAAGGAACCGTGGAATCAATAAAAGATTTTGGAGTTTTCGTGAAGATATCCGATGGACTCACAGGTCTTCTCCCAAGGAGTGAGGTCTCTTACACGAGAGTTGCGGACTTAAGTGATATGTTCAAAGTCGGTGACAAGTTGAAGTTGAAGGTTGTCGACGTGGATCCATCGAGCAGAAAGATAACCCTATCTCTCAAAGCCACGATGCCTGATCCGTTTGAAGAGTTCAAGAGGGAATACGGCGTCGGAAGTAGAGTGAAGGGGACCGTTCTGAGGATAAGGTCAGACGGTTTTACGGCTAGGCTCCCGAATGATCTCATAGGATTTGTACCCATAGAGGAGATATTTTGGGGGAGGAAGGGAAGGATAAGGGACATTCTCAAAGAAAGGGAAGTTGTGGAACTTGAAGTTATAGAGATCGATGACGAAAAGAGAAGAATACTTCTTTCATACAAGAAAGCTGTTGGCGATCCTTGGGAAAAGATAGACGAGAAGTATCCAAACGGAAGCATTCACGAGGGGAAAGTGATCAAAGTTCTGCAAACCGGAGCCATCGTGGAGCTCGAAGATGGTGTTAGTGGGTTTGTCCCTCTATCTGAGCTTTCTTGGTACTACTTCGACAACCCGAGCGAAGTGGTTAGGGAGAGAAGAAGGGTGAATGTCAAGATTCTCAGCAAGGATAAGGAGAACAGAAGGATGAGACTCTCTATAAAGCAAGCCGCCAAGAATCCGTGGGATGGAGTCGATCTCAAGAAAGGAGATGTCGTTAGGGGAAGGGTTAGAAAGGTTCTGAATTCTGGATACGTTGTTAGGATAAAGGATTACAACGTTGACGCATTTCTCCCGTCCAACCATGTTGAAAAAGAGTTGAAAAATGGTGAAGAGGTAGAGGCGGTGGTTTTACGAGTATTGGATGATAGAAGGACTGGGAAGAAGATGATAATAAGCGTCAAGGATTTGGAGGAGATGAAGGCCATACAGGAATATAAAAGTGAAGCTCAAAGCTCGCATAAAAACCTCGGGAAAATTCTGAAGGAAAAACTCTCCAAGGAGGAAAGTGATGGCTGAGGTAGTCATAATTGGAAAACCAAATGTTGGGAAAAGTACACTCTTCAACAGACTTGTCAAAAGGAGAAAATCGATTGTGGATGATGTCCCGGGAGTTACCCGGGACATCGTTCGAGATGTGGTTAAGATAGATGACGGTTCTTTCTACCTTGTGGATACTGGTGGCATATTCGAGAAACCACCTGGTGATTTAGAAGAAAAGGTAAGGGAGAAAGTTTTGGCGAAGATCAAATCGGCAGATCTCATTCTGTTCCTTGTGGATGGTAGGAAAAATCCAACGAGTGAGGATCATCACATTGCCGATTTCCTGAGGAAGTTTTCAAGCAAAGTACTTTTGGTGGCAACAAAGGTGGAGAACGAGGAGGCCTTTTTAGAAGTGCTTCCAGACATTTATTCACTCGGATTTGGTGAACCTATCCCAATATCTGCAGAACACAAGAGAAATATCGATGTTCTTTTGGATAAGATTCTCGAGAAGCTCGGAGAGTTAGGAGCGGATATGAGCACAGGATTTTCGCAGGATGATGCTATCAAGGTTGCAATACTCGGAAAACCCAATGCGGGGAAATCTTCAATTTTCAATATGATTCTCGGGCAAGATAGAGCAATAGTGACCTCGATACCCGGAACTACTCGGGACAGTATAGAAGAGCTCGTTGAGATAGATGGAAAGAAGTACCTATTCGTGGATACAGCAGGTCTCAGAAGGAAGTCGCGTATAGAAAAAGGTAGTCTGGAGAAGTATGGATCTTACCGAAGCGTGGATGCACTTGAAAGTTCAGATGTAGCCGTGCTCGTCATAGATTCAACTGAAGGGATAACACGTCAAGATCAAAGACTCGCTGGCCTCGCCGAGAGAAAGGGGAAATCCACCGTTGTAGTGTTCAACAAGATAGATTTATTGGATGCTAGAAGAGAAGACATGAAAAAGCTGGAAGATGAGTTCATGGAAAAGTTGTATTTCATCGATTACAGTCCAGTGGTATTCACTTCAGCGTCTGAGGGATGGGGTATAGAGGATCTCATCAGGTCCGTCGATAAATCCTATAAATCTTACACGACAAAAGTTTCGACGAGCAGGCTAAACAAAGCTTTGGAAAAGTTTCTGCTCGTTTCTCCTCCACCATCAAAGAAAGGAAAGAAAATCAGGATATACTTTGGTATGCAGGTTGATATAAAACCCCCTGTGTTCTTGTTCTTCTCAAACAAGCCTGAAGATATTCCCAGAAGTTATGTTAAATCTCTTCAAAGGATGATAAGAGACGAGGTTTACCACTTCACAGGAGCACCGATTTTCATAAGGTTTAAGAGGAGCAAGAGATGAACGTATGCGATCTTTTGAAATACGGGGATTTTCAAGAGGCCCTTAGGTTCATAAGGGGAAATTGCGGGAAGTCGGAGGTTCACAAGATTACCAAGACCTCCGATGTGATGAAACTCGCAAGAGCGGTATCGAATGAATTGGATCTCTCAGAGTGTAAGAAAATCCTCGTTGACTTTTGGAAATTTTCCGTTGTCGATGAGAAAGAGATAGTCTTCGCCATGAAGAGCAAGAGAGAAGCGAGACTCTTCGTAATTGGTGTTCTCTCTGAGAGAGTGGATCGGGATGAAGTTGAGGAAGTTCTCAACGTTTTAAAGGAAATAGCACCTTTCGTTTTTGATTGGGAGACCTGCGATCAACTGGCTGCTAAGGTCATTGTAAAGATTTTAAAGGTGTCTAAAAAGGTCCTCCAGCTTTTCGACGTCTGGATAAGTCATCCCAATGTGTGGACACGAAGGCTTCCGATCTCGACCATTCCTCCCGCTTCGAAGTTCTGTCAGGAGTGTATAAAATATCTTATCCCGTATCTTGAGAAGGTATCAGACAGTAAAGAGAAGCCTTTGAGAAGAGCGTACGAGTGGGCAAAGAGAGAGGTACGTAAGGTCAAAAACTTATAAAACAATCGAAGTTTTTTGATATAATCCAACCTGATCATGATAAAGGGAGGGATTAGAGTGAAGAAAACCGCCGTTGTTGCGATCGGTGGAAATGCCGTGAACAGACCCGGTGAACCAGCCACCGCGGAAAATATGATCAAGAACCTCACGGGAACCGCTGTTTACCTTGCTGACATGCTGGACTCTTTTGAAATCGTCATAACTCACGGAAACGGACCTCAGGTTGGGAATTTGCTGCTCCAGCAAGAGGCTGCTAAAGACGTAGTTCCACCTTTCCCACTGGACGTTAACGATGCCCAGACGCAGGGAAGTCTCGGCTACATGATAGCCCTCACACTCCAAAACGAACTTATCAGAAGAGGTATAAAAAAGGAGATTGCTGCTGTTGTCAGCAGGCTCGTCGTTGATGAGAACGATCCGGCGTTCAAGGAGCCGACCAAGCCTGTTGGACCGTTCTACTCGCAAGAAGAGGCGGAGAAGCTCATGAAAGAAAAAGGATGGAACATGGTGGAGGACGCCGGAAGAGGTTGGAGAAGGGTTGTTCCATCTCCATGGCCGCTCGACTTCGTCGAAAAAGAGATCGTAAGATCCTTCCTTAATAGCGGAGTAGTCGCTATAGCGGCTGGGGGTGGAGGAATACCAGTCGTTAGAGAGAAGGATGGCACTCTAAGAGGAGTCGAGGCTGTCATAGACAAGGACAGAGCATCCGCACTTCTCGCAATAGAGCTTGATGTCGATATGCTGATAATACTCACAGGGGTTGAGAAAGTTTATCTGAATTTTGGGAAACCGGACCAGAAGGCTTTGGATGTTCTCACAACCACTGATGCTAAGAAATACCTTGAAGCTGGAGAGTTTCCAAAGGGGAGCATGGGACCAAAGATAGAGGCTTCTATAAAGTTCGTTGAGGAGACAGGCAAAGAAGCACTCATAACGGATATGACAAAACTTAAAGAGGCGCTTGAAGGTAAAACCGGTACGAAAATAGTCAAGGGATGATAGAGGAATTCTTTCATCTTAAAAACGGCAAGGTTGTTTACATAAGAGAAGCACGCGTGGAGGATGCGGATCGCCTCCACGCTTTTTACAAGTTGGTGACCTCAGAAACAGAGTATCTGATAACCTGCCCCGATGAAGTCTTAAGTCCCTCAGAAGAAAGAGCACTCATAAGGATATACGAGAACCTGTTCAACAGGTTGTACATCGTGGTCTTCCGAGGTTCAGATGTCATAGCCACGCTTAAGATAGCTGGAGCTAGAAGAAAGAGGTTATCACATTCCGGCGAGCTCAGTATAGCCGTAAAAAGAAATTACTGGGGTCAGGGAATAGGAAAAAAGATCATGGAGGAAGCACTTTCGTGGGCTCAGGGTGTACTCAGCCGCGTAGAACTCAACGTTGTTGATTCAAACGAACGGGCAATCGCTCTTTACGAAAAAATGGGTTTCAAGCTCGAAGGGATAAAGAAAAAGGCTGTAAAGTTATCCGATGGGTATCACGATATATACCTGATGGCAAAACTGTTTTGATTCACCACTCCCTCCATCTTCTCCCTCTTCCCATACCTTGTCCCATGCCTCTACCCATACCAAATCCTCGCATTCCTCTTCCGAGTCCTCGTCTCATACCCATTCCTCTCCCCATACCGCGAAGTGACGGATTCTCGTAATTCGGCCTTATAGCGTTCTTGGGACACTTTTCCATGCATATACCACACCTCGTGCACACGTTGTTATCTATGTACGGGTATCCATCACTCTCCAATATTATGGCTCCTTCAACCGGGCAGACGTTCAAGCATATCTTGCACTTTATGCAATCGTCTTTTTTAACCCAGGGCAATTTTTATCACTCCTCACACGTTTAAAGTCAATTCAACCCTGGGGAGTATACAACAAAGGGGGCTTTATAGCACCCCCTTTTTATCTGCCTTTTCCTCTTCTGTATCCTCTACCCCGAAATACCCGTCCATTCCTAGCCTTTGGGTATTCGCTTCTCATCAATCTTTCGAAGCTCTCTAAGTGGTTCTCTGATCCGTTTTTCAACCTTTCGTAAACGAATCTCACATCTGCGTTGTCGGTTTTTTCGAGTTTTTCTTCAAGATCTGCTATGTCCAACTTTTCTATCTCAGCTCCGACGCTCAAGGTGTCTTCTAGAGATTTCGAACCCTTCTCGACTAATTCCGCATAGAGCTTTTGAAATTTCTCCGTTTTGAATTCTCCCTCTTTGAGATCCGCCACTGGATTTTCGAGTCCGTACTTTTCTATGATGGCTTTGAGAGCGTTCATGTGAATCTGTTCACTCTCTGCTATTCTCTCAAACGCGGGGACCTTCCATATCTCGTAGAGCTTGAGGTATACGTCTCTTGCAAGCTTTTCCTCCTCTATCATTTCGAGTATTCCAGCTATTTCTTCGTCTGAGAGATCTTCCTTTGGCATGGACATCACTATAGC
>JALVXE010000193.1:4483-6742 GCA_027038385.1 Thermotogaceae bacterium | reverse complement strand
CCTTCTTGTCATCCTGGAATTACCCCACGTAATGGAAAGGAAATTTTTTCTCCCCTTACCACTGACGAATCAAAAACGGTGCCATCTAATAAAGTGCCATGATAATGAACAGTAACTTCATTATCTAAAGTTGGTTTTTTCCCATTACCGAGTTTTAATACTTCAAATTTTAAACCACTATCTGTTTGATAAGTTTCTCCTTCTTTTATATCCATAACATTTACTTTATTATTATTGTTCAATTTATCATCTTTATTTTCAAACAAGCCTTCAATTTTTTTAATTCCTTGTAATGGCTTTTTTGCTATTTTGGCAATTGGCTCTCCTACCACCTTCTCAACGGGGTGATTACCTAAATAGCCTAGATGATACATCACAACATAAGCTGCAACTGCTAAAAGTATCACCACCACAATTGGCCCGATCTCTTTTGTCTCAATTGGTTGTATTGCCATACTTAAAATTTTCTTAATAAATCTTTTAACATTCTTCCCCCTTTTTTCACAATTGAAGTTTTTTTGTCTTTATATCTTCTTATTTTTTTGGAAAGTTCATCTTTTAACACATCTATTGCTTCATATGTTGTTTTTCCGACGGCTTTAGCTCCATAATTTTTTGATTCCGTGGAGATAGTAGCTTCTGCAAAAAACATATTATCTGATTTTTTTCGAGAAGAATCTTTCCCCAATCTTACGTTACAATTTATTGAATTACTCCTTTGTAAAAGTCTTTCCGGACGATCCGGTGATCCCGATGACCGTACTCGATCCGATCTTTTTAGACGCGAGATCGACAAGAAAATCCACGACGTTTTCAACGACTATTTGGTTTTCTATACCAAGGTCCCTCTCAACCACTACAAGAGAAGCCCCTCTTGACACGGCTTCTAAGGCGAAATCGTGGCCATCGAACCTTTTACCTTTTATAGCCACGAAGACGCATCCCTTTTCCACCTTTCTTGAATCGAAGCAGAACTTTTTGTTAACAATGTCAACACTCCCGATCATTTTTTCTTTCTCAACCTCTCCCTCGCTATCTCTCTGACGACTTCAGCATCCTTGAACGGAATCTTCATGTCCTCGCTGAAAACTTGGTATTCTTCGTGTCCCCTCCCAGCTACCAAGATTACGTCCCTTCTGCTCGCAAGAGTCATGGCAGTCTCTATAGCCTCTCTCCTATCTTCTATAACAAGGGGCTTGTGTCTTGAGAATCCCTTGATTATGTCGTCTATTATCTCCTTGGGATCTTCGCCTCTCGGATCATCGTTGGTGACTATGATTATATCCGCTAGCCTATCCGCTATTTCCCCCATCATCCTTCTCTTGCCCTTGTCCGCCATTCCACCGGCCCCGAACACGACTATAACTCTTCCGTTCTCCATCGCGAATTTTCTCACGTTTCTCAGAGCTTTATCTAGTGCATCGGGAGAATGGGCGAAATCCACTATTACCCTGCTCCCAGTCTTCTCAGCCTCTTTCACGAGTTCGAACCTTCCATCAACCCCTTTGAAAGTCCTTAGGTTTTCCACAACTTCATCCAAGTCAAAACCTATCTCGGTGAGCATCGCTATGGCAGTCGCCGCGTTGTAAGCGTTGAAATCGCCCATGACCTTCAATTCCACCTTTTTCGTGCCATACGGGGTATCGATTCTGAAAGTGGTCCCCTTGGGGCTGGTAGATATATCCCACACGACGTAATCTCCAAACTTTCCAAAGAACACTTTTTTAAATCTCCTGGATTTGAAATGAGAGATAAACTCCGAATTTATCACACCAACTCCTTCTTTTTTCAAGAGATCAAATATGGTGAATTTGACTTTCATGTACTCTTCAAAGCTTTTGTGAAAATCCAAATGATCCCTCGTTATATTCGTGAGCCCTGCGGAATCAAATCTGATGGAAAATACCCTAGACTGTGCGAGAGCATGCGAAGAGACTTCCAAAACGAAGTATTCACCACCTTTCTCAACAGTTTCTCTCATCTTCCTGAAAATGTAGAGTGCCGATGGAGTGGTATTTTCTGTTTTCTCAAGATGCCCAACTACTTCGTTCTTAACAGTTCCTATAAGACTTCCCTTCATCTTCATCTTGGATAACACGTGGTGAATCATGTGGGTAACCGTGGTTTTTCCATTCGTGCCGGTTACTCCAAATGTCAAGAGTTTGTTGTAAGGGCTCCCGTAGACGACATCTGCCCGGACCGCTTCAGCTACCCTGGAGTCTGCGACCACCGCCATGGGAACTCCAACACTCCCGATGT
>JALVXE010000193.1:1670-4473 GCA_027038385.1 Thermotogaceae bacterium | reverse complement strand
CATCCGGGTTGCCCTTACTTCTCCAACCGAGAACCATGTCGTGTATGAAATTCAAAACCTCTGTAAACTTCATTGAATCACCCCTCGATAGTCCCTCGCTTTCTCCCGAGTCTTTCCCTCAACTTCTCTCTACTCCTGCAGAAATAGCACACCTTCGACGTGGTAGGATAACCGCAGATTTCACAGGAATTGAGGTTTACCGATTCTTCGTCTTTCTTAAAGAAATCGTCCTTCTCTCTGATATACCCCATGTAGAATGAGAGCATCGCTCCTCGTTGATCGCTCTCCAGTACTGATAGCATCTTCTTGTAAACCTTTGAAGTAGCGCCTATGGAGAAAGGGCAGGTTTCCTTCAGGAATGGTATCTTTCTCATCTCCGCGTAGAGCTTTATATCATCTTCGTAGTTTAGGACAAGTGGTTTCACTTTTTTAACGAACTTTTCATGTGTCTTTTCAAGAACTGGCCAACTCCTCAATACATAACCTTTCTGCCAGTGCAAGATGTTTCCAAGGAGCTGGGAAGCTTCGTCGTCAAGGTTGTGTCCAGTTGCCAGAACATCGTATCCCATTTCAACCGCAACTTTGTTCATCAGGTACCTCTTCACCATGCCGCAAAATGAGCAAGCTGATCTTCTCAAAACCCTAGTGGCTTCAAATGTTGATAACCCGTAAAGGTACCTCGTGGCGTCTTCAACTATCAGATTCCCACCTATATCCTTTGCAAAATCTTTTATCATCTCCTGAGTCTTATCGATATTTTCACCGTTTCCGAGCCTAATGAAAAGTCCGTCAGCTTCATATCCCAGCTTTCTCAACACGTACCACACCACCATACTATCTTTTCCACCGGACACTGCAACAAGGATTCTGTCGTCATTTGAAAACATTCCGAACTTTCCTATCGCTTTCTTTACCCGCTTTTCAAAGAATTCGTAGAAATGTTCCTCACAGAGTGGGAGGTTGTAATGCTTTAATTTTACAATCGCTTCTTTTTTGCATATTCTGCATTTCACTGGACCGTCTCCTCCTTTGGATATTCCACTCTCCTATGGTAGAAGGTTGTTATGACCCTGGTGAACTCGTCTATTATGAGCTCCAGATCTTCCAGAGTCAGGCCGGATGAATCAAGCTGCCTTTCGGAAAATATACCCATAACTATGTTCTCAACGAGGGACTTTATATGGGAGTGCGATCTGTTCCTAAGGGTTCGAGATGCGGCTTCCACGGAATCTGCAAGCATTATTATACCAGACTCTTTAAAGCGTGGCTTTGGACCCGGATACCTGAACTCATCCTCGCTTATGTTTGGGTCGATCTCTTTAGCTTTATAGTAGAAATACTTCTGAACTCTCGTTCCGTGATGCTCAGATATCACGCATTCTACAGGTATGGGAAGTCTGTACTTTCTGGCAAGCTCTAAACCGTACTTCACGTGCTCGTCCAATATCAGGTGACTCAGAAACGGACTTATCTCATCATGCGGGTTTGTACCCTCAAACTGGTTCTCCACGAAGAATCCACTCCTCCTCATCTTCCCGATGTCGTGATAGTAGGATGCGACTCTGGCGAGTAGGGAGTTTGATCCTATGCGCTCCGCAGCTGCCTCGGATAGATTCGCCACCATGGTGCTGTGCTGGTAAGTACCAGGTGCTTTTATACTCAACTCCTTCAGCAGTGGATTGTTCAGATTTCCTAGTTCCATCAGGCCGATGTTCGAATATATCCTACTCGTGTACTCTATGTACGGGAGTATTCCGAGTATGAAAACGGAGGACACAAGGGGATTCAAGAAAGATATGTAGAATTCGTATGTTCCGGCGTAACCATCTATCAAGTACTTCAGGATGGAAACGAGTAGACTCCCAATTGAGGCGTAAAACGCGGACTTCATGACATCGGATCTTCTGTACACCTCTCTCAACGTTCTCGACGCTATCATGGTCATCAATATCGAGTTCAGCAATATCCAGACGTCCCTGTTAAAATGGATGAATACAAGGAAAGACAAGATAAATCCGATCATCTCTCCGGGATCTTCCCCGAATAGAAGGACGGTTATCGCGGTGAACATGTAAACAGCAGAAAACGAGCTCCCCCACTTGTCTATAACGAAAGGTACCACACCACTACTCGTTATCACGAGCGAGTAGAGTGTTCTTGCGTAGTTTTTGTGAAGTTTCATGATCTTGTTATCTTTGATCCGGGTGTAGAAGAAGTTCCATATCAATGTCACGAAAACGTAATCCAACACCAGATCCCTTATCCTTACCGGAGAGAAGAAGTCCGCTATTCCAACGATTATGAGGGCAACATAGGCAGACTTCAAAAAATCCTTCATCTCTCCATCTCCCCGGACCTTTCGTATTCTTCGTAAGCCTTTATTATTTTCTTCACCAGAGGATTTCTTACAACGTCATCTTCACTCAGGTATACGAACTCTATACCCTCTATTCCCTTAAGAACCTTCTGGCACTCTATCAACCCGGACTTCTCCTTCTCTATGTCAAGTTGTGTGATATCACCTGTTATGACGACTTTGGAGTTGAAACCGAGCCTTGTCAAAAACATCTTCATCTGATGATAAGTCGTGTTCTGAGCCTCATCGAGTATTATAAATGAGTTGTTCAAAGTCCTTCCCCTCATATAGGCGAGCGGTGCTATCTCTATTACCCCTTTTTCCCTGTAAGAATAAAACCTATCTGGAGGAATCATATCCATTATCGAATCGTAAAGCGGCCTTAAATACGGATCGACTTTTTCCATAAGGTCTCCCGGTAGGAAACCAAGCTTCTCTCCAGCTTCC
>JALVXE010000193.1:0-1660 GCA_027038385.1 Thermotogaceae bacterium | reverse complement strand
GTATTATCCTTTGAACTCTTCCGCTTCTCAGATAGTCTAGCGCCATTGCAACGGCAAGATAGGTCTTTCCCGTTCCAGCAGGGCCTATGGCGAATACCACGTCACTTCTCTTCATGGCCTCCAAATACATCCTCTGACCTTCGGTCTTGGGTCGTACTCTCATTCCCAGGACGCTCGATCTCCCGTACTCCAAAATCTTCGGTTTCTCCCCGCTTTCAAGGTACTTATCCACCATGTACTGAAACTCATCCCAGCTCACCAAATGTCCATCTCTTGTAGATTCGACCAGCTCCCTGAAAACATCGCTTGCTGCACTGACCATCTTCTCGTCTTTTCCCCTTATCCATATCTCGTCATCTATGAGTGTTATCTCGACGTTGAACTTCTTCCTGATGAGCCTTGCTTTCTTGTCGTACTGACCAAGAATTTCAACGATCTCGACACTTCTCGGGACTTTCACTTTCCTAACCGCCACTTCACTCCCACCTCCAAATGTTATACTTCTACCTTGGGAGGGGTGACATGAAAATACTAGACCTAAATCTCCTCAGTTTCCTAGTGATAATATCATCTATTATCTTAGCTCTCTACCCGTTGATTTATACAGGGATAGTCGAAGTGGAGATCTCGAGCGTTGTCAAGAAGTTTGAAAACGTGGATTTCGCTCTGAAACAGTTCTTCTACTCAGAAGGTTTCGAATTCATTTCGCCATCGAGTGTGAGCATTTCCACACTCGTAAGGAGATATTACTTGAAAGGAAGCCCTGGAAAAGACTATACCCTCCTTTGGATAGATTCCGATCCTTCAGATGGAAACCTCAAGGCCGCTATCATCTACTTGGGCAGAGTCGATCCGATTGTAGCCGCCAAAAAGGTGCGATCGATCTACTGGTACGATCCGAAGGATGGAGGAATATACGTTGACTACAGGGAAGGAAGAAAGATGGCGATAGTTGTGGAGGTGAAGGTTTGAAGGAGAGGGTGCTTGTCATATCATCGGACGTCGTTAGGGATTTCGAAGAGGGGCTCATTGAAATTTCGGAAAGAGACGCATTTGAGTTGATCAAATCGGGTTTTTTCGTGGACAGGTCGGAAGCGGAAAAAAACGAAAGATGGAGGCAAGTAATTCCATACGTGGCTTTTTTGGAGGGTGAGAGGATACTCCTAGTCAGAAGAACCGAGAACCAGTCTGAGAGAAGACTTCATAATTTGTATTCGATAGGAATAGGGGGACATATAAATGAGACGGATGGAAAGGATCCCCCGCTGGCTTTTAAAAACGGGCTGACGAGAGAGGTAAACGAGGAGATAGACGCGGATATCCACAGTTTGAAATTCATCGGCTTGATAAACGACCTCTCAAGGGAAGTGAGCAGAGTTCACATCGGTTTTTTCTACGTAGCCAAGGCGAAGATCATGGGGATAAGAGAGAAGGAAAACTTCGAGTGGAAAATGGTTGACCTAAAAGATCTCGAAAAGTTCGAGGAGGGGATGGAGAATTGGTCGAGAATAGCGGCAGCTTGGTTGAGATCAAATCTTTTGCGAAGTTGAACTTGTTTTTAGACGTTCTTGGAAAGAGAAAGGATGGCTACCATGATATCTCCTCGATTATGCAGACTATCTCCCTTCACGATACGCTCATATTTGAAAAGGTGGAGAAG
>JALVXE010000192.1 GCA_027038385.1 Thermotogaceae bacterium | reverse complement strand
TATCTCTCTCCTTCTCGTCCGGGAGCTTGAATCCGTTCTCAACTATCTTTAGTCCATTGTACTCGGGTGGGTTGTGAGATGCGGATATCATCACACCTGCAGTCTTCATCTTCCTGCTCAAAAGAGCAATAGCTGGAGTCGGGAGAACTCCGCAGAGCATCACGTCCTTTCCAGCCGACGCCAATCCGGCAGCGAGAGCCGCTTCAAGCATCTCTCCACTCGCTCTCGTGTCCCTCCCGAGAAGAACCGTCTCTCCTTTAAAAACCCTTCCAAGTGCGTTCCCAATTCTGAAGGCGAGCTCAGGTGTGAGGTCTTCGTTGACAACTCCCCTTACTCCATCCGTTCCAAAGAGCATCTTCATCCCTCCTCAAAGAGGTCTGTATAAGTTGTCGGATCCTCTCTGAACGTACCCTTCTATCTCAAGCTCACTCAACTCTGAGAGAACATCTACGATCGAAATTTTCAAAATGCTCGCTATCTCCTCTGGATCCCCAAATCCCTGCTTTACGAGACCGTATACGGGATTTGACACCTCTTCCCTCTCAGAACTCTTCCCGTAGTAGCTCAGTATATCCTCTGGCTCCGTCACCGCCACGGCACCCGTCTTTATGAGGTAATTCGTTCCTTCACTTCTGTACTTTCCAACGTCGCCCGGAATTGCGAACACATCTCTTCCAAAATCGGCTGCCATCGACGCGGTTATCAGAGAACCGCTTTTCCTCGGCGCTTCCACAACGAGCGTCCCGATTGACATCCCAGCTATTATCGAGTTTCTTTCAACGAACCTGTACCTCTTCGCCTCCTCGCCTGGTGCGTATGGACTCACAATGCAACCTCTTTCCAGTATCTTCCTGTAAAGCGAAGCATTCCCCTTGGGGGAAGGTACATCGACACCGCTCGCGAGTACCGCAACGGTGTATCCACTCTCAAGTGCTCCCTCATGAGCCTTTGAATCTATTCCATAAGCCATCCCACTGACTATGACAAACTCTTTTGACAACTCTTTGGCGAATCTTCTCGCCAGGTTTTCACCGTAGGAACTCGATTTTCTCGTTCCAACTATCGAAAATAGATCTCTTTTCAAGACACCGCAATCTCCAAGGCAGAAGATCCCGTAGGGTGGCCTTTGAACCTCAGAGAGGAGTCTGGGATATCCGTCAGATTCGACCGAGAAGAATTCGATCGAATTCATCCTATTCTTCAAAACCCTTGCTTCCTCCAAAGCGGAATCCAAGAAGTCTCTGCTCAAGGAACTCGTTTCCCAAGGATAAAGACCCGTCTTTCTCCAGATGACGTAGCTCAGGATCTCATCTACTCTTTTCATAGTATTCAAACCCGTCACTCTTCACGATCTTTCCGTTGTCGAGGACCATCATGACCTGAACCCCGATCTCCGGGAAGTGAACGAGGACGTATCTCCAATCCCTCGCCATGACAAAACCCGCGGTTGAATAGACGTCGGCAGTGACACCGTCATCCGCTATCACCGTTACGCTTTCAGCTCCTCTGGCTGAATATCCATCCTTTGGATTGAGTATGTGATGATACCTGACACCGTTCACTATGAAATACCTCTCGTAATCGCCGGAAGTCGCAACGGCTCCTTTCGTGAGGTAGATGTAATCTATCGCCCCAGGACCTCTTGGATTTTTCACGCCTATAACCCATGGGGCTCGTCCATACTTCGGCCCAACTATCCTAATCTCACCGCCTATATCTATAAAACCCGTCGCGTCCGGGTCCAGGTTCTTAATGAGTGCATACGCCCTTTCAAGGGCATATCCCTTCGCTATGCCTCCGAGATCGATCCAAACTCCGTTCGTGTTTATCATGAATTCTTTGTCGTTGAACTCTACCTTCTTGCATCCAGATCTTTCCAGGGCTCTTCTGATTTCCTCTTCGCTTGGCACTTTGAAGCTCTTTCTCTCATCGAACTTTGCAAATCCCCAAAGATATATGAGTCTTCCGAGCGTCGGATCGAAGGCACCACCTGTGGTGTAGCAGTACCTGACCGCGGTCTCCACCAAGTTGAAGGTCTCCTTGTCCACTTTCACCCAACCGTTTGAATGGTTGAGTTTGTAAATAGCACTTCCTTCCCTGTAAGGATCAAACTTCGCGTCTATCCTTCTAAACTCCTCTATGACGTTCTCATCAAGACTCTCAGGTGAGAACTTCCTGCTCGCTAGAAAAACCCGGAGCCTCGTTCCCATGACGAAAGCTTCCTTTTCCTTGTATATCACAGGAGTTCTCCTCAGGTAAACAATCAGGATAACTCCGATAATGGTCAGCAATGCTACCGAGGATACGATGAAGACCTTCTTCATCCTCAAGAAATCCTTGCGATCGGAAACTCGCACACCTTGCACCTTCCCTCATCGTCTATTCCGGACACGTCTACATCGTAGCCATTTCTCTTTATAGCCACGTTCCCGCAGCTTGGGCACACCGTGGTCTCGTACCTCTCATCCCAGAGGTTCCCGATGTAGACAAAGTTCAGGTACTTCTTGGCCAATTCGTATATCTCTATCAGCTTTTCTGGAGGTGTGGGAGGCGTGGTGTACTTGTAGTTTGGAAAGTACCTGCTCAGGTGGAGAGGAATGTTCTTGTCTATCGACGCGAGCCACTTGAACTCCTCTTCTAACTCTTCGGTGTTGTCGTTCTTCCCAGGTATGACCAGAGTTGTGACCTCAACGTGTATCCCAGCGGAGTGGACCATCTCTATCGTGTTCATGACGACCTCTTTCTTTCCACCTATCTCCTTCAGATAGAACTCATCGTTCCACCCCTTGAGGTCTATATTCATGGCGTGTATCGATTGAAGAAGCAGCTTCAGCGGTCCCGGCTCTATGTACCCGTTGGTCACTAGAACGTTGTAAAGCCCTTCCTTCGCAGCTATCCGCGATGTATCCAAAACGAACTCATACCAAATGATCGGTTCGTTGTAGGTGTACGCTATTCCACGCGATCCCCTCTCTATCGCTATCCTGACGAGCTGCTCTGGTGTGACTCTCCTCGTTGGAGCATCTGTATGAGCTATTTCCCAATTCTGGCAGAACGGACACCTTAGGTTGCAACCAACAGTACTCACGGAGAGGATCTTATCACCTGGGTTGAAGTGAAAGAGTGGCTTTTTCTCTATCGGGTCCATCGATATGGCGCTTATCTCTCCGTAGTTGAGCGTTACAAGGATTCCGTTTTCGTTCTTCCTAACCTTGCACAACCCAACTTGCCCGGGCTTCAAAATACATCTGTGCGGGCACAAATTGCAGCGCACGGTATCGATGTCTATGTTCTCAAAATGCAGAGCCATCTTCTTCATGTTTTCACCTCAATGGTACCTCTCCACGGTGAACCTGTATATCATCTCCGGCTTCTCGTAGGGGTAGAAAATTCCAGCTTTCAGAGAGGCTATCCTTATCTGATCCTCGGCACTGTCAACTCCCTCTATATCTGGAAGGAGCAAGCCCCTCCTGGGGCCGCTCACAACTATTATCCCGTATTTCTTTGGGTCTAGCTCATCGATGGATCTGGTGGGCTCCGGCTCACTCAAGACATCTACGGAAACCTCTATCTCATCGAACTCCTCTGGTCTAACCGGCTCAAACCTGGGATCCCTCGTAGAAGCAGCTATGGCGTTCTCCCTTATTTCGAGCGCTAGATTCGGCTGGGTTGGAAGATAGGTTCCTATGCATCCCCTAAGCGAGCCATCGATTTTGTGGAGTGTCACAAAAGCTCCCGCCCTTCTCTCGAAGAGCTCTTTCGGGAGATCCGCGCGGGGTTCCAACCTGATTCCGCGGAGTATGTAGTTTTCGATCACGTCTATGGCCCACCTAACGTAGGGATGCTCTCCTCTCAAGGAGATCACCTCATCCAAAGAATATCTGAGCGAGCTTGTAGTACTCGTAAGGAACGAATTTCTTAACGCTAACACCGTACTCGAGTGGTATCGAGATTATGTCGTTTCCTCTGAGCGCGACCATCCTTCCAAAGTCTCCAGCTAAGACGAGTTCCATCGCCTTGACCCCATACTTCGTTCCCAGTATCCTGTCAAAGGCTGTAGGCGTTCCTCCTCTGAGTAGGTGTCCGAGAACGACCGCCCTCGTCTCGTATCCGGTTCTCTCTCTTATGACCTTTGAGAGAACGTGTGCTATACCTCCAAGCTGTATGTGTCCGAACTCGTCGGTCTTCGTGTCAACGGTTATGTAAGATTCAAAGTCGGTTGGCTTGAATCCTTCCGCAACCGCGACGACTGCATACTTCTTAGATCTCATCCTCTTGTCGAGTATCTGTGCTATCTCGTCTATAGTGAGCGGGAACTCCGGTATGAGTATCAAATGTGCTCCAGCAGCGAGCCCAGCCTCTATCGTTATCCATCCGGTGTCCCTTCCCATGAGCTCAACGAATATTATCCTCTCATGGGATTTTGCAGTCGAATGGAGCCTATCTATCGCGTCGGCTCCGACGTTGACCGCCGTGTGAAATCCAAACGTGTAGTCCGTGTTCGAGATGTCGTTGTCTATCGTCTTTGGAACACCTATCACCTTGACTCCAAGTGCGTGAAACCTTGACGCAACCGAGAGTGTATCGTCTCCACCTATCGCTATCAGCGCATCCAACTTGAGCTTCTTTATGTTCTCCAAAACCTTATCCCTGTCCTCAACCCTTTTGAAAGGATTTGTCCGGCTCGTTCCGAGTATCGTTCCACCGAGTATGTGTATCCCCTCAACGTCGTCATCATCGAGCTCTATGTATTCGAGGTCTATGAGCCCTTTCCATCCGTGCATTATCCCTATTATCTCAACGTCGCTTGGAGCGGACTTGACTATACCCCTTATGACCGCATTCAAACCTGGGCAGTCTCCACCACCCGTCAAGATCCCTACTCTCATTTTTAGCACCTCCAGTTTTCGAGCTTGTTTGATATATTTTATCACAAACTCCCATCTTTCAGAAGCTCACCTTTGAGCTTTCTGTAGTACTCATCCTGCTTTTTGAACATCTCCTCTGCGTTCTCCGTGCTTCTCTCGTGGTCATATCCACAAAGATGGAGCGCCGCGTGAACAGCCGTTAAGAGGAGCTCTTCCTCGAACGTGTTCCCAAAATCCTCCGCGTTCTCCCGTATAACCTCCGGGCACATCACGACCTCTCCAAGAACCTCGTCCCTGTACGGAAAACTCAGAACATCCGTTGGCCCCTCTTTTCCCCTGTACTTCTCGTTGAGATCCGCGATCTCTTCAACGCTCACAAAGGCAACAGAGACGTCTCCAGTAGCTTTCTCAGAACTTATGACGAACTCTATAGCCCTTTTTACGATGGTCTCATCTATCTTTTCATCCGTCTTGTTCAGCACTTCCACCAAATTTATCACCCCTCGCCATGTATCCAAATCCCAGGATCATTCCGAGGATCAGGGATAGGTGATACGAGAAGAATCTCCATACTATCAAGGCAGACGCTGCAACATCTGGAGAAACCAGCTTTGAGAACACCAGGTAGAACACCCCTTCAACCCCTCCGCTCGCTCCAGGGGTTGGTATAAAGTAAAAGATCATACTCATGGCGGCCATCATACTGAGGCTCTTCAAGAACGAAACATCACCACCAACCGACTCTACCGCAATGTAGGGAGCGGAAAGTATGAGGGTGACCATAACGAAAGATAAAACGATCGTCAACAAGAGAGAGCCCTTGGAATCCCTCCAAACCGTTAAGAGCATGTTCTTGTAAGCTTTCACTTTCTCATCAACAGTAGAGTATATCTCTTCCTTTCTCTTTTTCAAAAGCAGTGCCATGGGGACAACCACGAAAGGTAGCGAGAGAAACCACCTCCCAAATTTGGAGCTCAGCGCAAGGAGCAAAAAGAAAAAGTAAAATATCAGCGTTGCAGCTATACCTATGTACATGAGCTTTCCAAGGTATTTTACCGACGCTATCTCATCTCCGTAGAAAGTTATGGCGAACATTCCCCAGATCACACTTATGGTGAAGGACGATATGAACTTGACCCCAACGATCATGGAAGCCCTCTCAACCCGGAGCCCTATCCTCGTGAGGTAGTAGATCTGAAAGGGCTGCCCTCCTGAGGCAAACGGAGTTATCGCGGATGCGTAAAACCCATATATGGAAGCCTTCATCCCCTGCCAGAGGGAAATTCTGTTCTCGCATCCTCTCGACAACAGGGATATCCTCAAGGAGTCAACGAAGATTATCGCGAGCGCGTTCAGAAGGGAGAGCACTATCCAAGCAGGATCTGCGGAGAGGAGCTTTCTGAGGACGTCTCCGCCTCCTGCCAAGGACGATACCAGTATCACAACCGTGATTCCAACCACGACTGCCACAAAAATGCGCCCGCTCGAGCGGGCGCCGAAACTGCTCTTTTTCACTATCAACCACCTATCCTGGAAGCGGAAGCCTCCAGATTGGCACTTATGTTTCTCAGCTCATCCAGTTGAGCACCAATTTCAACCACGAAATTCGCAACACTGTTTATATCATCGTTAACGCTAACCATACTGCTCGAGACTTTGTTCACCTGTTTCGTTATATCCTGAACGTTTGCAGCCATTTCCTCAGCCGTCGCGCTCTGCTCTTGCGCCACCGCTGCGAGATCTTCGGATCTTCTAGTCGCGTTCTCGACCTTCTCTTGTATCACAGAGAGGGCACTCTTGACGTTGTTCATATCGTCTATGAGGCTTCTAATGGACTCTGCCAAGCTCTTGCTGAACTCAACCGTGTCCTTGGAAC
>JALVXE010000191.1 GCA_027038385.1 Thermotogaceae bacterium | reverse complement strand
AAAAGTGTTCGCCGGAAGAACAACATCTGCTACCGTTGCGGTGTCTGTCATGAAGATATCGTGAACAACGGTGAATATTTCTTTTTCTCTTATCAAAGATTTGAACCGCTCTGGATTTGGTAGAGTTGCGGCTGGATTTGAGTTGTATATGTAAAGCATCTTTATTTCGCCTTTTTCCATGTAATCATACAGCTTCATCTGCGGGATGAGATTCAGCTCGCTGTCTCTGAGAAATCGCCCTTCTGCATAGCTTTTATCCAAGACCTTCATGTCGTATATAAACGCGCATCTTTTTTGAGAAACAATTGGGATGAGTCCAGCCAAACTCATACTCTTTCCGCCTCTTTTTCCCCTCTGAAAGCCATATCCAAAGTGTATTATCCCGCGCTTTTTGTAAAGTTCCTTCGCAAAGAGCTCGGCATCCTTATAAGAAACCCCAGATAAATTCAAAAGACGTTTAATATCGATCTTGCGAAGCCTTTCTGAAAGCTCGCTAAATCCCACTAAATCCTTGATGCTTTTCTCATACCATCTGTTTTCCAGCACTATTTTCAGAACAGCTGCGGCGAATTCTGGATCACTTCCTGGTTTTATAAGAAAGCTTCTGTCACTTCTTTTCACCGTTTGAGTTTTGTAAACATCAACACTCCACACTTCGAGTCCAAGTCTCTTCATCATTTGAAATCCATGAAGGTTCGTCCAAAATGGATTCATACCCCAGTAGACGATGAGCTTTTCATTCTTCATATCCTCTGGATCCATTCCAACAGCCGTCCCGTAGATCTCCTTGAGAGCATCCTGACCCGCTCTGTCACATATACCGTGATCTAAAAAAGATGCACCTATCTTGTGAAACAGTCTCATCGGAAAGTGATAGTTCACAACTCCCCTATCACCGGCGTATTGATAGAGAAGGATCTTTTTCTCTTCTTTCTTCTTAACCAAATTCTTGATAGCTTTAGCGACTGTGTCTATAGCCTCTCTCCAAGAAACTTCAACGAGTTTTCCGTTTCTTTTTACAAGTGGATTTTTGAGCCTTTCCTTGCTATGAACCCACTTGGAAAACATATAACCCTTCGGGCACAAAAAACCGTTTGTTAAAGGATTTTTATGACTTCCCTTAACTCGAATCCTTCCATCGATCACATCGGTTTCGATTAAGCAAGTATCGTAACAATCTCTCATGCAGGTGTTGTACAAAAACCTCACTCCTAATTGTAGACTTCATAGCGAGAGCTGATATAATTCATCTTGGAGTTATATCACAAATTGATCCAGATGTCCCCGAAGTGAGTCTTATCTTCAGGAGGGGTTCAGTGGATTCAATTTTGTATGTTGTAGCTGCAGTGGATCTTGCGATATCTTTATATTTTTTTCACGCGCTTGGTGTGATATTTCTTAAAGCGCTAGTTGTGGGTTTATTTTTCCTCCTTGGAATGTTCTCGTTCAGGGTCTACGACCCGAAAAATCTTGTCAAGCTACCAAACCAACTCGTCAGAGCTTTTACCGGGATCATGCTCTCAAATGTTGTCTTATATCCGCTCTCTTTAAACGCCTCTTGGCTGTATTCAATGGTTTTATCTGCTCTTCTATCTGCTTCCAACACTATTCTCTTCCTGGTTCTCCTAAAGCTCATCCCGAAAAAGACTTACATAGTAGACGCAGAGGATTTCGAAGAGCTGAGGGAAATCTTTGATGAGATAGAAGAGAAGACCATGGGAAAAATCCACTTCAAGCCGGCGAACCCTCATATATTGGAATATCCCCAAGAAAGTGTTGTGGCCACATCCCAGGACCTTCAAAGACTCCTTGAGAAATCTCCAGTTGTATACGAGCTCGTTGAGAAATACCTGAAGAGAATACCTGTTGAGATGATTGAAAGATTTGGAGACCATTACGAAGGAATTTTCAAAAGCTTCTCGGACTATCCTTCAAAAAGAATTCTGGACATTATCGTTTCTATACTGGGAATTGCGATCTTCTCACCAGTTATGCTTTTTGTAACGCTGCTCATACTCATAGAGGATGGAAGGCCTATAATCTTCAAGCAGAAAAGGTATGGAAAGAATAGGGAAGTGTTCACAATGTACAAATTCAGGAGTATGAGAAACGACCAGAACTACTCTGGTGGAAAATTCGCCACAGACGAAGAGCACAGGATTATGAGAGTAGGGAAATTCATGAGGGCATTTAGAATAGACGAGGTTCTACAGTTCATCAACGTTTTGAAGGGTGAGATGAGTGTCGTTGGTCCACGACCTGAGCAAATAGATTTAGCAGAAAAATTTGAGAAAGAAATCCTTCCATACGGATTCAGATATGCCACAAGGCCAGGAATAACAGGATGGGCACAGCTCATGTACAAGTATGCAACCAACACTTACGAAACCATGCAGAAGCTCAGCTATGATCTTTGGTACATCAAAAACGAGGGTCTCATTCTCGATATCGTGATAATGCTCCAAACTCCCGAAGCTATGATCTTTAGAAGAGGTGCAAAGTGAAAAAAGTACTCCAGCTGGTCACAAGATCAGATTGGGCAGGAGCTCAGAAGGTTTTATATACAATTGCTTACGGTCTAAAGGATAAATTTGATATAGAAGTTGCATATGGCCAAGGAGACGGAAGATTAGTAAAAAAGCTGGATGAGTTGGGAGTAAAACATCACTTTATAAAGCATCTAAAAAGAGAAGTATCTTTTTTTGACGATATCAAAGCTCTGCACGAGATATATTCGCTTATAAGGAAAAGAAAGTACGATGTGGTCCACCTTCATTCTTCAAAAGCTGGCTTTTTGGGAAGAATAGCCGCCAAATTGGCGGGCGTGAATAAGATAATATACACAATTCATGGATTCTGGGGAATAGAGCAGTATTCTGAGTTGAAGAAGAAAATATTTATCATGGCGGAAAGATTCGCAGCAAAGTTTACCGATAAA
Source organism: Thermotogaceae bacterium (assembly GCA_027038385.1). Taxonomy (GTDB): domain Bacteria; phylum Thermotogota; class Thermotogae; order Thermotogales; family Thermotogaceae; genus WGAO01. Next base: position 3,884 of record JALVXE010000191.1, on the reverse strand, counting down.
ATCGTTCTTTTATGCGAGAGGGAGAAAGAAAGAGCTAAAAAGTACAATATAGGAAAAGAAAGTCAGTATGTGATTATACCAAACGTTGTAATCCCCGAAGAACCATATCCAAAGGGAACTCTAAGGAAAGAGCTTGAAATTCCTGATAACGTCAAGATAGTTGGAAACATTGCGAGATTGGATAGACCGAAGAACCCTATGAGATTTTTAAAAGTAGCCACAGAAGTTCTTAAAAAAAGAGATGACGTTGTTTTCGTGTGGATAGGTGGATCGCTGGTAGAAGATTATTATTCAAGGAAAGTCAGTGAATACATAGAAGCGCATTCTGAGATAAAAGAAAAAGTTTTCTTTTTGGGATTTCGCGAAGACGCAAGCAAGCTTATGACGGATTTCGATGTGTTCTTGTTGACATCAGATTACGAGGGAATGCCCCTAGTGATATTGGAAGCCTTGAACAACAACGTCCCAGTTGTGAGTACTGATGTAGGTTGTACGAGCTATCTAACAAACTGCTCAACGAACGATGTACATTTGATGATAAGCTATATTCTCCAGGTACTAGAAGGGGAAAAACTGTGCAGACAGACAAAAGGAACTTCACATGTAAGAAAATTCCTATCTAAGTATTTAAGACTCTATACGGAGGAATGAATTCATGTTCCCGTACATAATGATGTTTCTTTTGATACTGATTTCAAATCTTTCTCCAAAGAGATTTCAGAGATACGTACTAGCTTTGCTCATTTTGTATTTGATCTTTTTTGTTGGCTTCAGAAAAGAGGTTGGTGGGGATTGGAACAGTTATTTGGAATGGTTTGAAAGAATAAAAATCGAAGGACTAAAATTTGATCCAGAAAGCATGATACTATCAAATTTTGGTTATAACCTATTGAATGCCTTATCATCTAAGCTTAACTGGGGAATATACGGTGTGAATTTTGTATGCGCTACGATATTTTTGCTTGGACTTTTTTACTTCTTAAGAGAACTGGAATACCCTTTGATGGGATTGTTAATATCCCATCCATATCTAATAATGGTTGTCGGAATGGGTTACACCAGACAATCCGTGGCTATCGGTTTAACTTTGCTATCACTAGTGAGTATTAAAAAAGATCGAAACATCCTGGCTTTTCTTCTGATAGTTATAGCTGTGACATTCCACAAAACAGCTGCCATAGCTATCTTATATTTTATATTCTCTAAGAAGAGAAAGTTGTTTCTTTCAATGATCGTTATAGCAACAGTACTCTTATTTCCAATCCTTGTAGAAATTTTTCAAAATTTCTATGGCCTTTACGTAAAGAATCTAATGATCTCTTTTGGAGGTAAGTACAGGGCTTTTATGAATTTCTTACCAGCAATTCTCTGGATAACACTGAGAAAAATCGGAATATTCAATGAAAGATATGGAGACGAAAAGATTTGGGATTTTATGAGCCTTGTAGCTATCCTACTGTCCTTATTTGCATTTGCCAATCTGACATTCGGCGACAGGATGCTCCTATATTTTTACAGTGTTCAGATGGTCTTTTACGACAGACTAAAGAGTTACTTGGATACTCTTCAAAAGCCAATTCTATCAAATATAGTAACGATTGGATATTTATCCGCTATGATAATATGGATGTTCTTTGGGGTACATTCTGATAGTTGGATACCCTATAACAATTTGTTTATGGAGTGATGAGCTTTGAACGTTGTAATGCTCAGATCCGTTCCCGTTCCTCCAGATCCGAAACCGTTGAAGGAAGCGAAGGTTATCAAAAAACTTGGAAACACGGTCAGAGTTATATCGTGGAACAGAGAAGGTGAGAAAAAAACTAGGGAAATCAACGGTATAGACATAGATAATTTTTCTCTGAGGGCCTCCTACGGAAGTGGTGTTAAAAACCTTATAAAAATGCTGCTATGGCAGCTATTCTTGATATACAGACTATCCTTTGCAAAATTTGATGTCGTCCACTCTTTCGATCTAGATACAGCTCTTCCGGCATATATCGTTTCAAGAATCAAGCGTAAAAAAATCGTATATGAAGTCTTGGATGCCTTCTACATAAGCAGGAAACTCCCGAATTCATTGAGAGGAATTGCTAAGAAACTAGAAGAATTCATTGCAAACCATTCGGATGCTTTTATCATCGTAGATGATAGAAGAAAAAAACAGCTGTCAGTCAAAAAAAATCCGTACATCCTGTACAATACTGTTGAGGATATTTATCCATTAAATTGTAGATTCAAAAGGCGAAAAGAAAATCTGGCATCATATGTTGGGGTATTACATGAAGACAGGGGAATAAGGCAAATAATAGAAGTCGCACGGAGAATGCCATCTTGGGAATTCTGGATAGCTGGTTATGGACCATTAGAGACTTTCGTTAGAGAATCCGCAAATAGAATTAGAAACATGACTTTTTTTGGAAAAGTCCCTTACGAGACAGCTTTAAATATAGAAGGATGCTCTGATGTAATAATGGCCGTTTATGATCCTGATGTTGCTTCCAATAAGTTCAGTAGTCCTAACAAGCTCTACGAAGCTACCATGCTTGGAGTGCCTCTGGTAGTATCTAAAGGAACAGGAATAGATGAAATAGTCAATCAAAATGAAATAGGTCTATCAGTAAATTACAGTGATGTGGAGGAGCTTATAAAAGCGTTGGAAAACATCAAGAAATGCAAGGAAAGATTTGGAAAAAACGCAAGGAAGGTTTATCTAGAAAAATTCTCGTGGGATAAGTTCGAGAACACCTTAACGAATATATATGCAACGCTTAAATGAGGTAGAGGAGGAATTGCACTGAGCATCCTATACATGAGTTATTTTGATTCTGATGTTATCGAAAATTTAAGGAGAGTCTTAAAAGGAGAAAAGTTAATCGTTTATGACGCCTTCGAGAAAAAGCTAGGGAAAGCTTCTAAGGCTTGGAAGCACTTTTTCTTTTCTTTAGTGAATACTTCAAAAAAATCGATAAACGTATATCAAGGGGCATCTAAAATCATCAAGATCCTTCCGAGGCAAAAGGTTTTCAACGTTTTCTTGAACCACGGCAAAGGTACAAAAAGGAGTCCTGGAAGGAAAGAAATTCTCAACGAGAAAGCGAGAAGGTATTGGAGGATGCTCAGAAAATACACCGACTATGTGATTTGCTACTCTGAATTTGACTCTACGTATTTCATGAGACACGAACTCCTAGACGATCTACCCCTACCAAAGTTCGTTCCTGTTGGCCATCCCAGAAACGATTTCTTGGTAAAAAACAATGGCAACAAATCATTGGTACTCCGAGAGAGAAAGAAGCTCGGCATTTCAGGAGATGCGAAAGTTATGCTTTTTGCACCAACGCATAGAGAAAGCAAGCTACTTAAAAACAACTATGACGAGAAGTTACTAAACTCATTTACACTGGAACTGAAAGGTATGGATTCCCATTTACACAGTCTCAACTACTTCATACTCTTCAGACCCCATTACTTTACTGATAGCGTAAAAATAGGCGACTCTGATTTCAAGAACGTACGGATTGTGGATAGCAAAAGATATCGGGATCCCCGAGTGCTGATGCTGATATCTGATATCCTCATCACAGACTACAGCTCTATATACGTGGACTACCTCTTCCTGCAGAAACCTATCGTGTTCTATCAGCCGGACATAGATTACTTCCAAGAGGTTAGAGGGCTCGTCGTTGATCCCAAAAATCCTGTGCATATGCCCGGCCCAAGAATATCCAAATTAAAAGAAGTGCTGGATTTAGAAAACTCTGACTTCTCCAGATACGACCTAAAAGCCTCTTTATCGTTCTTTCACAAACACCACGACGGCAATTCTACAAAACGCTTAGGGGAATTTCTTCTAAAGCTTGTTCAGAGGGAGGAGGCGAGAC
>JALVXE010000190.1:23665-26048 GCA_027038385.1 Thermotogaceae bacterium | reverse complement strand
GTAACCGACGACGTAAGATATCAAAGTGGACGTCACGAAGAGGAAGATCGTCCTTGGGAGCCTTTCCTTTATTATGTCGAAGACCTTCCGAGGGTAGTACGTGAAAGACGTCCCGAGATCCCCTTTCATGAAGTTTTTCATGTATATCAGGTATCTTTCCCACGCCGGCTTGTCATATCCAAACTGCTTCTTTATGGCTTCTCTAGCCTCCGGTGTGAGCTTCGGATTCATGAGGTACTGGTCTATGAAGCTTCCCGGCATGGCCTCCATCAACCAGTAGACCACCGTGACGTAGATGAAAAGGAGAATGACAATTTGGACAACCCTCTTGGAGATGTACTTTATCACCTTTTCACCTTCCTCCCGTTCTTTTTCCCACAACGGCGTGTATACCACACAAGGGCTCTTTTTCGCAAGTGTTACCAGAATGTTAAATTAATATAAAATAAATCCGCCCACTGCGGGGCGGAAATGCTGAAAAGATCACGATTTACTCCACTTTGAACTTTCCAATCGCTTGCTCAAACTGCCTGAGAACGTTTGCAAGCTTCTCAGAAGAGTTGATCAGTCTGTCCTTCTGATCGGTTAAGGCCATCACCTGATCTTTAACCGCGTCTATCTCGTGGACAACTTCGTTTACAGATTTGGTCGCGTTGTCCATCGCAGCGCTTATCTCCTGAGCAGCCGCGCTCTGCTGCTCAGCGGATGCCGCCAAGTTGTTCGTCATGCTGTCAAGAGCTGTGACCTGATCGGTGATCGTTCTGAAGACTTCGGCGATCCTGTCACTCTCGCCGCTCATCTCACCAATCATATCGACAAGCCTGTGGGTTATATCACTGACGCTTCCCGCCTCTTCTCTGATGCTCGAGAGTATTCCGGATATTTGTTCGGTCGATTTTCTCGATTCTTCAGCTAACTTTCTTATCTCATCCGCGACGACCGCGAAACCTTTTCCCGCCTCTCCAGCCCTTGCGGCTTCTATCGCCGCGTTGAGCGCGAGGAGGTTTGTCTGCTCGGCTATCGAGTTTATCGTCTCGACTATCTCTTCTATGTTCCTAGTGGAGTTCGTCAGAGACTGGACGCGCTCGGAGGCGTTCTTGGACTCCTCCGCAACTTCCTTAACCCTCTGGACTATGACCTCGAGTGCTTTCTCTCCTTCTTCTACAGATTCTCTGAGTATGCTGCTTTGATTGGAAAGCTCTTCTGCCGTCTTTGAAACCATCTGGGCACTCGAGGCGACCTCTTCAACTCCAGATGTGGTTTCTTCAACTGCCGCTGCAACGTTGTCCGCCATGCTTGCAACCCTGTCGACGTTCTCCGTTACCATGTCAACAGCTTGGCTCATATCGTCTGCAACTTGTGAGATTTCGCTTGACATCTCCTCTATATCCCTTCCAGCGTTCTTTATGTTGAGAACTATTTCTTTCAAGTTATCCCTCATGCTCGTTATCGCTTTAGCCACCCTTCCTATCTCATCCTCGCTCTGATAATCGAGCTCTGCTGTGAGATCTCCGCTACCGACCTTTTGGGAGAATACTTCGAGTTTTTTCATGGCCTTGACAACAACCGCTCTCACGATGAACCATATCATGACGAATATGATCGCTCCGCCTCCTGCCATGACCACAATCCCGAACCAAGTCGCTTTCTTAACCCCGCTCATTACTTCATCTTCGTAGGCGGTCAAAAGAACGAACCATTTTTTCGATGGTATCCATCCAACGTAGGCTATTTTCTTGTAGATACCGCTCTCTCCGGGCTTCTTGTACCAGTACGTGACGATCTTGTCTTTGTTGTTCGAGAACTTCTGAAGCAGATCTTCTCCGGTTTTCGCATCCCTGAAGGTGACCTTCTTTCCTTCAAGGCTTTTGTCTATATACATTATCACGGTTCCGTCAGAAGCTATTATCGCTGGATAAGAGCTCTTGCCCAAATTGACCGACATCAAAGTCTTTCTCAGATCTTTCCACACCTCGCTTTTTATCTTGTTGAGCTCTTTATCGACATCATCTATGTAAACGCCGCTTCCTATGGTCCAGTGCCACGGCTCGAAATATCTGGCGTAGGAGAGTTTGGGCTGCGGTTTTTCCTCGCCCGGTTTCGGCCATTTGTACTTGACAAAATTTCCCCCTTCCTTTGCGGCCTTCACGAGTTCTCTTATAACGTAAACCCCATCTGGATCTTGAAGATTCCAAAGATTCTTTCCAATCAGAGATTTCTCGACGTGGACTATCGTCACGCCTCTATCGTCGAAGATAAACACGTACCCCGTTCCTCCGTTGAACCTTATGGCCCCTATGGCGTCTTCTGCAAGCTTTTTGGCCTCATCCTCGCTGAGTATCTCTTTTTCAGCCTTGTCTGAAGGGAGAGCGCTGTTCCCGAA
>JALVXE010000190.1:15595-23655 GCA_027038385.1 Thermotogaceae bacterium | reverse complement strand
CTCGCTGAGTTCTCCCTTCTTGTAGAGGTTGTAGTAGTAATTCGCTATCTCCCAGGAAGAATCGACGATAGCTTTGAGGTTCATCTTGTGCTGGTTCAGAAGGTTCTCTCTCATCATGCTCGTAAACTTCACGAAATTCTCCGTGTTCAGAACAGCTTGCCTTCCGACATCCACCATACGACTCTCAACCGATTCTTTCAAGCTCTTCGTCATGAAGCTGATAGCTAAAAAGAGAACGATCACCATTCCTACGCCGAGGACTATAATGGTTGGAACTATCAGCTTTGCCAGAACGCTGCGCTTCATCACACACCCCTCCTTGTGAACGTTGTTTTCTCGAATTATATCATACTCATTCGTAGCGATCTCCGATCTTTAAGTCGACCTTGAGGGGGACGCGAAGGTTCATGACGTTTTCCATCTCTTCAGACACAACGGCCTTCAAAGTTTCCAGCTCATCTTCCGGAACCTCGAAAACCAGCTCATCGTGAACTTGGAGTATCATCTTCGATCTCATCCCCCTTATTCTTCTGTGTATGTTTATCATCGCGAGTTTTATTATATCCGCAGCAGTTCCCTGAATCGGAGTGTTTATCGCTATCCTCTCACCTTCAGATTTTTTGTTTCTGTTTCTCGATCTGAGCTGTGGAACTTCCCTTCTTCTTCCAAACATCGTTCTGACTTCTCCTGTCTCGGTCGCTCTTTCAACGATCTCTCTGATGAAACTCCTTACGCCTGGGTAGAGCTGGAAGTAGCTGTTTATCATCCTCTGCGCATCTTTCACGGGTATCTTCAACCTGACCGCGAGGCCGTACGGAGTCACGCCGTATATTATCGAGAAATTGACCATCTTTCCAACCCTTCTCATCTGATCGGATACCATTTCTTCTGGAACTCCGTATATCCTAGCGGCGGTCATCCTGTGTATGTCTAGCTCCTCCTTGAACGCCCTCACAAGATTTTCATCACCCGAGAAATGCGCCAGTATCCTGAGCTCTATCTGTGAGTAATCCGCGCTGAGGATATACCAGTTCTCTTTCTGAGGTTTTATAGCCTTCCTTATATCCCTTCCTTCATCATCCCTTTTCGGAAGGTTCTGAAGGTTCGGCTCGGAGGATGATAATCTCCCGGTGGCCGTACCGGTTTGGTTGAAAGATGTGTGAACCCTTCCGGTCTTTGGATTTACCAGTTTTGGTATAGTGTCTATGTATGTGGATTTGAGCTTTTGGTACTTTCTGTAATCCAGTATGAGACGTGCTATCTCATGGTCCGCAGCGAGATCCTCCAAGACCTCGGCACTCGTGGATATCCTACCGGTCTTCGTCTTCTTGGCTGGTTTTATGCCGAGCTTTTCCAAGACCCTCGCTATCTGAGCGGAGGAATTTATGTTGAAACTCTCACCAGCTATGGAGAATATCTCATCTTTAAGATTTTTCATCTTTCTCTGAAACTTTTCAGACAACTCCCGGAGGTACTCCAGATCGAAGTAAACCCCGGTGACTTCCATATCCACCAAAACGGGGATGAGAGGCATCTCTATCTCGTGAAGAACCCTCTCGAGTTTCATGCTCTCTATCGACTTTGAAAGCTTCAGGTACAAACGGTAGGTTATATCGGCATCCTCAGCGGAGTACTCAGACGCTTTTTCGGTTGGAACATCCGAGAAGTTACCAGCGAATAGTGGGAGCTCCTGGGACGGAGGTGCGATTTCCTCGTACGAGATGGTTTCGTATCCCAGAAACCTCATGGCGAGTTCATCGAGAGAAAACCTCTTCTCATCTGGGTTCAGAAGCCACGCTGCTATCATGGTGTCAAAATGTGGGGTCACCGGATCAACACCAGAGCTTTTCAAAACGGACAGATCGTACTTTATGTTCTGGCCTATGATCCGCGAGCTTTCGAATATTCTCCTGATTCCCTTTAAAACGGTGTCCATTTTTACGTTCCTCCCAGATCTGTGAGAGACGGGCACGTAAAACGCCTTTCCTTCCTCATAACTCAACGAAACTCCTACAATCTCGGCCGATATTGGATCGAGCGATGTGGTTTCAAGGTCTATCGAAACGTCCCTTCCAGAAATTTCCGAAACGATCCTTTCAAACTCCAGTTCGTTTTCAACCGTTCTGTATTCTTTCTCAACACTTTCTTTCAATCCAAGTTCTCTCATTATCGATGAGAACTCAAGCTTTTTGAGAATCTCCAAAAGCTTCTTTTCATCGTAACCTTTGTAGATCAAATCGTCCCAGGTCAAGTTCAGATCGACATCGCTCTTCAACACAACAAGTTCTAAACTCTTGTACGCGCTGTCTTTTCCCTCAGACAGTAGCTTTCTCTCTCTTGGCGATAATTTGTCCAGATTTTCGTAGATCGCATCGAGATCGCCGAACCTCTGAACGAGGTTTTTAGCCGTCTTCTCCCCTATTCCTTTAACCCCTGGAACGTCATCAACGGCGTCTCCCATGAGAGCCAGAAGATGTGGTATTCCATCTGGAGGAACCCCGAACTTCTCCTTGACTTTCTCCTCATCGTAAACCTCAAGCTCGCTTATTCCCTTAACGATCCTCCAGACCTTTATCCTGTCACCCACTATCTGTAGGATATCCTTATCGGCGGTGACTATAAGCGTCTCGTCAAATTTCCCCTTTCCCCTAAGTGCAAGTGTCGCGATCACGTCATCAGCCTCGTACCCCGGCACCTCCAAAACCCTTATTCCCATGGCACTTACGAGATCTTTCACGTAGGGGATCTGGATTTTGAAAGAATCCGGGGCAGGCCTTCTATGAGATTTGTACGTCTCAAAAAGCTCGTGCCTGAACGTTTTCTGCGGAGCATCCAAGACGAATGCAGCGTAATCGGATCCATTTTTCAGATGTTCCTTCAAGAATTTTGTCATCATCCTCGCAACACCGTATACGGCGTTCGTGGGGACGCCGTAACTTGTGGAAAGAGAAGTGTCTATAGCGAAGAAAGCCCTGTAGGCTATCGCGGTTCCGTCGAAGAGGAAGAGTCTCAACTTGATCACCCCTCGCTCACGAGTATATCATCAATATGCTAAGATATCCGCGAGGGAGAGGTGATCGGAATGGATGTGGTCAGGGAAATAGAGGAGTACGTTGAGAAACTCGTGGAGAAGTACAGCTCCCTGAAGGAGGAGAACGAGCAGCTCTGGAAGGAGCTAGAAGATCAGAGGAAGACCATAGAAAGGTTGGAAAAGGAGAAGAGGGAGCTCGAGGTGCTCCTCGAGGAGCAGCAAAAATCCTTGAATAAATTGGTCTCCAGACTTCAAAAGCTCCTCTCCTCTACATCCGACCAGGGGATGATCTGGGATGCGGAAGATAAAGGTTGAGTTCGCTGGAAGGGAGTTCTCTCTGGTCACAGACGAACCGGACAAAGTCGTCGAGAAGGTCAAAGAGGAATTGAAGGGTTCTTTAAAGGGCTTGGAGAAGTACATAGGAGAGCATTCGATGGAAGAGATCCTCTTTTTGGCCCTGGCGAACTCAATACTGGAGAGGGTGAAGCTCGAGGAGAAGATCGAGGATCTCCTCTCAAAGCTTAAGGAGTGGTCTGGTTGAAGATAGGGCTTTTCGACTCTGGTATCGGGGGAATAGCCGTCCTCAGGAAGCTGATCGGCAGGTTTCCAGATTTTGACTATGTTTACCTGGCCGATACGAAAAGGGCACCTTTCGGAACAAAAGATAGAGAAAGGCTTGTGGATATAGTAGAGGAGGATCTTGAAATTCTCAAACGTCTTGGATCGAATGTGGTGGTGGCGGCGTGCAACACGGCGGACTCTATCGTATCGCGGATGAACATAAACATGCCCTACATAAGTATAATAGAATCCGGTGTGGAAATGGTCGAAGGGAACAGAATAGGGGTTTTAGCTACAGATGCGACCGTAAAGCTGGGATCTTACGCGGAGAGGCTCAGAGAAAAAGATATCGTTCAGAGATCACTCCAGGAGCTTGTCTCGATCGTGGAAAACGGTATGGAAGAAGATATCATGAGGTCTTATCTCAAAGAAACTTTGGATGAGGAAATCCTTCGGTGTGACGAGGTGATACTCGGATGTACTCATTTCTCTCTGGTCGCGGATATCTTCAGAGAGCTTTTACCGAAGGTGATAGATCCAGTTGAGAAAATCGTCGACAAGCTGGAGATCTACAAATCTTCTGGATCAGGGAAGATTGAGATATACACGACTTCTGACGTTTTGACTTTCAAGGAAAAGGTTGAGAAATTCGGGATTTTGAAAGGGACAAATCCCGTCTACCGGAAGGTGGAAATCCGTGAGGAATATGATAGTCATATCGGGCTTGTCAGGAGCTGGTAAATCAACCGCACTTGGATTCTTCGAGGACTCCGGATACTTCTGCATGGACAACGTCCCACCGGTTCTCATAGACTCGATATACGATCTCGTCTCGAAGTCTCCGCTTCCGGGAGCCGCGATAGTTGTGGACGCAAGGGGAAAGGTTTTCGGAGATCCGGTGAAGCACATAAGAAGCTCCAAAGACAAGCTGGTTCTGATATTCCTTGAGGCATCGACCGATGAAATAGTAAAGAGGTATTCTCTGACAAGGAGATCCCATCCGCTGGGATTAGGCATAGAAGAGGGAGTTGCCAGGGAGAAAGAGATGTTATCCGATATCCGTGAGATGGCTGACTACATAGTGGATACGAGTGGGATGACCCACAAGGATTTGAGGGATAGGTTGAGAAGACTGCTCGAGGAGATATCCAAGGAGAGGTCGGATTTCACATTCAGGATAAAGAGCTTCGCGTTCAAGCACGGTATACCCTCGGATTCTGACTTCATATTCGACGCAAGGTTTTTCCCGAATCCGTACTACGTACCGGAGCTTTCTGCGAAGACAGGACTCGACCCGGAAATTTGGGAATTCTTCAAAAGGTACGAAGATATAGAAAAATACGTAGGTGAGATCGTGAACATGTTGAAGATGGCCAAGCAGGGGTACGAGAGTGAAGGAAGGACATCGCTCTTCGTATCGATAGGCTGCAGCGGTGGGAAACACAGATCGGTCTACATAGCGGAACGGGTTGGAAAGATCCTCAAAGACATGGGAGAGAAGGTGATCGTGGAACACCGAGAGCTGGGAGTGATATCTTGAAGGTTGTGGCCATAGGTGGGGGAACTGGGCTTTCCACACTCCTGAGGGGATTGAAAAACTTCAACGTGGATATAACCGCCGTGGTAGCTGTGACGGACGAGGGTGGAAGCTCCGGAATTTTGAGGCGGGAGTTGAAGGTCCCGCCACCTGGCGACGTTAGGAACAACTTCATAGCCCTTTCTGAGAACGAGGAGCTCCTCGAGAGGATATTCAACTTCAGATTCAAGGACGGGAGTTTGAAAGGGCATGCCGTCGGAAACATAATACTCGCAGCCCTCACCAAGATAACCGGTAGTTTATCGATGGCCGTGGAAAAGCTCTCAGAGCTTCTCGCTATAAAGGGAAGGATATTTCCAGTCAGCGACGAGCTCGTCAGACTCGTCGCCGAGATGGATGACGGAAGCAAAATAGTAGGCGAGACGAACATAACGAGCAGCGGGAAGAAGATAGAAAGGGTGTACCTCGATAAAGACGTCAAGGCATTTCCAGAAGCCGTAAAGGCTATACTGGAGTCGGATATCACGATTCTTGGGCCCGGGAGTCTTTACACGAGCGTGATAGCGAATCTGCTCGTCAGCGGTGTGAAGGAAGCCATCAAGAAATCAAATGCAAGCGTCGTTTACATAGCGAATCTAATGACGCAACCTGGAGAAACGAGCGGCATGAGGCTTTCCGATCATCTTAAAGAGATAGAGAAGTACCTCGAAAGGGAGGTTGATTTCATAGTCGCCAACTCTGGAAAGCCTCCAAAAGAGGTTCTTGACAGGTACACATCGGAAGGATATGAGATGCTTCAGCTGGACCTCGAAAACATAGACAGGGAGGTAATAGTCGGGCATTTTTTGAAAGTCATCAGAGATCCGTTCGACGAAAAGCTCAAAGTTAGGCACGACCCGGAGAAACTAGCCAGGTCCATCCTGAAGATCGTGGGGTGAGACTTTGAAAGGTGTCTCGTTCTCAGAGAAGGTGAAAGAAGAACTCGCATCTTTGAGTATACCAACAGGTAGGGAATTGGATGCCGAGCTTCTGGGTTTCATAAAGGGGAAGGGGTCGTTCAACATATCGAGCGGTGGGATAAGGCTCTCGCTCAGCAGTTTGGCGGCTGCGAGAAGGTTCGTCGAGATTGTCAAGAGAATCGATGGATCTGGATCGGAGTACTTGAGCGTATCGACGAGAAACCTGGACAAGAAAAGGAGAGTAGAGATAGAAATATCCAAAGATGTGATACCAAATTGGAGAGACATAATGAACAGCGAAAATATATTCAACCGCTTCGAGAAAGACCCGGTGGTGCTTGGAGCGTTCTTGAGAGGGCTGTTCCTGGCGAGTGGATCGATGACGGACCCGAGAAAGCACTATCATTTGGAGATAGTCACGTTCGATATGGATATGCTGAAGAAGCTGTCAAAGCTCATAGAGGAGGTCTTCGGGATTCCGGGAAAGGTGGTGAAGCTCAGATACAGCAACAGACTCTACTACAAGAGATCCTCGAGCATTTTGGAGCTCCTTCACGTCATGGGTGCTCTGAGATCAGCTGCTGTGGTCGAAAGGGTTATCGTGGAGAAAGAGGCGAAGGGCGATACAAATCGGAGTTTCAACTTCATCACTGCAAATGCCATGAGATCGGCAGCGAGCATAGTCAAGCAGATAGAGGCGATAAGGAAGATAGAAAGAAAGCTGGGAATGGATTCACTCCCGGAAGATCTCAGGAGGGTCGCTCAGGCGAGGCTCGAGAATGAGGAGTTGAGTCTTAGAGAGCTTGGGGAAATGCTCAACATGAGCAAGATGAAGGTCTACACGAGATTGAAAAAACTTCTGAGAATCGCGGAGGGGTTAGAATGAGATGTCCAGTTTGTGGATATGAAGACACCAAAGTTATAGAGACGCGTCTGTCCGAAGAGGGGTTCGTTGTTAGAAGGAGGAGGGAATGCCCAAAGTGCGGGGCGAGGTTTACAACTTACGAGAGGTACGAACTTGGACCCTCGATGGTGATAAAGAGGGATGGAAGGAGAGAGCGGTTCTCCAGGGATAAGATACTCCGAGGAGTGATGATAGCATGCGAGAAGAGACCTGTTCCGTATGATGAGGTTGAAAAGCTCGTGGATAGGGTTATACTAAAGCTCCAAGGGATGGGGAAAAAGGAGGTCGAGACGACCTTGATAGGTGAATTGGTCCTGAAGGAACTTAGGAATCTCGACGAAGTTGCGTACGTGAGGTTCGCCTCCGTTTACAGAGAGTTTGACAGTATCGATCACTTTTTGGAAACAATTTCAGAACTCAAGGAGGGAAAAGGCCGTGAAGAGGAGCGTTAAGAAGGTTTACCTGACGAGAGAGGGGTACGAGAAGCTCAAAAAAGAATTGGAAGAGCTCAGGCATAAACTGATGTACGAGATAAGTGAAAGGATAAAGGAAGCGAGAGAGCTCGGGGATATATCGGAGAACTCCGAATACGAAGCTGCTAAGAACGAGCAGGGAAGGATAGGAAGCAGGATAATGGAGATAGAACGGATATTGGATGCGGCTGAGATTATAGATAGCAAAGACACGAGCAAGGTGAGCCTTGGGAATTGGGTACTCCTGAGGAACAGAAAAACCGGAGAGGACTTCAGGATAAGACTCGTAACGCCGCAGGAGGCGGATATATTTAACAACAAGATAAGTGAAGATTCACCTATAGGAAGATCTATACTGGGTAAGAAAGTGGGGGACGTGGTGAAAGTCCAAACACCAGGTGGATTAGCGGAATACGAAATAGAAGCTATAGAAGTCGATTGAGCGCCTCAGTGGCGCTTCTTTTCCATTTTCTTCGCGTCTTTCCATATCTTCACAGCTTTTTCAAGAGAGGGCTTTTGAGATTCAAATATGTACGGTTTTCTCCTTCTCATCTTTTTTTCCAGCCTTTCAACTATCCTTGATGGATCGAACCCG
>JALVXE010000190.1:0-15585 GCA_027038385.1 Thermotogaceae bacterium | reverse complement strand
TTTGCAACGACCAAGAAAACGATGAAAGAGGTCCACAAAAGATCTCCGACTTCTTCTTCGAGGTTTTCTTGATCTTTTTTGGAAATAGCCTCCCTTATTTCAGCTATTTCTTCTTCAACCTCTCTGAGTGCTTCTTCGATATCGATCGATTCTATCCACGGATCGTACTCGTAGTTCTTTTCAATCATCTCAGCTATTCTTCTAGCCCAATCCCTCATCTGAACACCCCTTCGAGTTTTTTTGGAAACCTTTCGTTTTCTTTTATGACGATGACGTTTGTCCCAATTGGGGCGAAGGCATCGAGAGTTTCAACGTCGTGGTTGAACATCCTTATGCATCCGTGCGATATTCTCTTGCCTATCTCCCAGGGCTTGGACGTTCCGTGTATCGCGTACTGGGGTTGAGAGAGCTGAAGGTATCTCGTTCCAAGTCCGTTCAGGGGAGTATCGGGTGGGATTATCTCACCGTACCAGTAAAGGGTTGGGTTCACCACTTTTCTCAGTATCCAGTAATCCCCTGGAGGTGTGGAATCGCTTCTTCCAAGCGCTACGGGATACACCGCCAGGAGCTTGTTCTCGTAATAAACTCCCATCCTTGCAGTGAAGAGGTTTATCACTATCGTCGTCGGATTCTCGTCGAAAACCACCTTTCCTATCCTCAGGAAAGTCCCGGAACGGACTCTATCCGGATCTTTTATGTCGTTTATGAGTATCAGATCTCCGAGCCTCACGTTGAACCTTTTCGCTATCTCCCAGAGCGTTTCCCCAGGCTGGACTATGTACGTGTATGGTTTTACATAGTCTACCCTGTAGGGATAAGTTTTGCCCCTGTAGAGAACGAGAACCCCTTTGAAAGAGAAAAGCTTGAAGGTGAAGGATTTTCTCAAACCGTATGGGAGCCTGTAGTTGACGGTGAGCTTGTGAACTCCGTCCGAGAATCTTTCTTTCAAAACGGTCAGAGCCTTCCCAAGCCAGTCGAACCACTTGATGTTCCTCCCATCGAGGGTTATTTTGGATATCGTCCATTTCTCATCCTTCGTGATCAGGATGTACTCGTATATACCATCCTTCTTTATGTCGGATACAACGGAGACGCTCGGCTTGAACGAAAGTGACTTGAGGTCTATGTACATTGGATTTGTGCTGGAAAGAGGCCCGTACTCCTTGCTGAACCCTTGGACAGATACGAGCGCGTAATCACTCCTCCCAATGCGGAACTCGTAAATCCCGCTGGCCTCCCTTTCAGGAAAGACTACACCCGTTTGAGTCATCAATATCACTCGGATCCAATCCGGGTTATACAGAGTTTCAACGGAGAGGCGGAGAACCCCTCCGTCGTAACCAAGGATCTTTACATGGTGTGCAAACGGAAGAGCAAAGACTGGAAAGATCAGGAAGAGAAGAAGAGTATTTTTCATTTCACTTTCGGTATGAGAGCCCTCAGGATCTCTTCGTTCTTTATGGCGATATAACCGAGTTCTATTTCTTTGAAAGCTATCGACACCGGATTGTTATCACTCGTCATGACAAAAGGCTTCGCGTACTCATTTATCTGGGCAGCCCTCTTGGCAACGGCCACCGGTATAGCGTATTTGTACGGGTACTTCTTCAGAAATCCGTCGTAATCTATCATGTAGTCAACCGTCTTCACCCTGAAGCACCTCCTTCTTGTACCTCTCAACTTCATCGAGAAGCCTCTTAACCTTCGTGGCTTCCGCGGTTATTATGCTGTCGAGCTCGTATATCGCCCTGTCGAGCTCTTCGTTTATTATAAGGTATTGGAACTTCTCTATGAAGCCTAATTCCCATTTTGCATCCTCGAGTCTTCTCCTTATCTTCTCCTCGGTCTCCGTCTTCCTCTTTCTTAACCTCTTTTCAAGGGCTTTCACACTCGGAGGGGCTATGAATATGAACACCCCTTCCTTAAAGGTCTCCATGACCTTCATAGCTCCTTGAACGTCTATATCCAGCAGTACGCTCTTTCCCTCCTTCATGGCTTTGTCTATGAACTTTCTCGGTGTTCCGTAGAGATGACCGTGAACTTCAGCCCATTCAAGGAACTCCTCCCTCTCCACCATGGATCTGAACTCTTCCTCGGTTATGAAGAAGTAGTCTCTACCATGAACCTCTCCAGGTCTCTTAGGACGGGTCGTGCAGGAGACGGAGAATATCACGTCGTTCCTTCTTGAAAGGAGGGCCTTTATTATCGTCGTCTTTCCAACCCCAGACGGGCCGCTTATGACCACGAGAACAGGTTTTGTCATTTTACCCCTCTCCTGATCTTCTCCAGTATCTCCTCTATCTCGTACATGGAGTTCTTGAACCTCTGAGCTATCGTCTCCGGCTGGAGCGCACTCAGTATCACGTGGTTGCTGTCGGTTATGAGTATTGCCCTTGTCTTCCTTCCGTAAGTGGCGTCTATGAGCTTTCCGGAAGCTTTCGCCTCGTCTTTCATCCTCTTCACCGGGGAACTCTCTGGGTTAACGATGGCTATTACCCTGTCTCCAGATATCACATTTCCAAAACCTATGTTTATGAGACCATACACACCCATCCCCCCTATTCTATGTTCTGCACCTGCTCTCTCAGGGAGTTCACAAGAACCTTTCCATCAAGAGCCTTATCCGTTATCTCGACCATCTTAGACTTCGAAAGAATGGTGTTGAACTCCCTGAGCATCTCCTGAGCCAGGAAATCAAGGTTTGGACCAACAGACCCCTCCTTTTTGAGGAGCTCTTTAGCCCTCTCCACGTGGCTCTTCAATCTATCCACTTCTTCCCTTATATCCGCTCTCTCGGCGAGAACGGCTATCGCGGTCTCCAAAACGTTCTTGTCCACTATCACATCGTCTGGAACTATCCTCTCCACGTTTTCTTTCAAAGCCTTAGAGTAGTAATCCAGCAAGTCCTCAGACCTCTTGGATATCTCCATCACATCTGATTCTATACCACTCAAGAGATTCTCAAGAACCTTCTTCAGCTTTTCACCCTCTATGCCCCTCTCTCTTACCAACTCAGAAACGGCTTTTTTGAGGACACCTACAACATCTTCACAGATCCTTTTGACCTGATCGTCCTCTAGGTCGAACCTGAGGATCTCCTTGAACCTCAGAAGATCGTCTATTCCAACCGGTTCCGGGATTCCAAGCTTGGAGGCCAGATCTTCGAGAGCCGAATGATAAGCTTGGGCTGTTGCGAAATCCAAACTGATCTTCGGAGGCTCTACGAACTTCACGTAAACCTTCACACTGACCTTACCACGCTTTATCTGATCACCGATCACATCGTTCATCTTCATCTCACATTCAGAGAGGTAAGACGGAGAGGATATGGATATCGAAAGGTACTTTGAATTCAAAGTTTTGATCTCAACGGAAATTTCAACACCGTTTTTTATCTCCACCACCTTTGAGTATCCCGTCATGCTTCTCACTTTTTCTTCCTCCTCTTCTCGTAAACCCAGCCTTCCTTCACAACTTGTCTTGCCCTTCCGAGAGCCAGAGATCCTTTGGGAACATCTCTCGTTATCACAGATCCAGCACCTATCAAAGCATCGTCTTCGACACGGACGGGTGCGACAAGTTCCGTATCGCTTCCAATGAAAACGTCGCTTCCTATGAAAGTCGGACTTTTCTTGAAACCGTCGTAGTTGCAGGTTATCGTCCCCGCCCCTATGTTTGTCCTTTCACCGATGTGCGCATCGCCTATGTAAGTCAGATGCTGCGCGGCGACTTTTTTCCCCAAAGTCGACTTCTTAACCTCAACGAAATTACCTATCCTCACACCTTCTCTGAGAACACTCCCCTCCCTCAGCCTCGAATACGGTCCCACAGAAACGCCTTCTCCTATGAACGCCATGTAGACTTCACTCCTGATGACCCTTGAACCGTTTCCAATCTCGCTGTCAACGATCCTTGTCATTGGACCTATCTCGCAATCCTCTCCGATAGTGGTGTAGCCTTCTATGAAAGTCATCGGATGTATGACCGTGTCCCTTCCAACCTTCACCGTGGAGTGAATGTAGGTGGTATCTGGATCGATTATCGTAACACCGCTGTTCAAAAGATCCTCGATAACTCTTTTCCTCACGTAGCTCTCCAGTATGATCAAGTGTTTTCTCGTGTTCACGCCGGTTATTTCCATAGGATCTTTGGCCGCGTATGTGCTGACAGCTTCCATCATTGAAACCGCGTCCGTCAGGTAGTACTCACCCTGGGCGTTGTCGTTCTTTATCTTTGGAAGGACTTCCAAAAGTTTTCCACCCTTGAAAACGTATATTCCGCTGTTTATCTCATTTATCGGCCTTTGATCATCTCTCAGATCACTGTCCTCAACTATCCTCAGAAAATTTCCAGAACTGTCCCTTATTATCCTTCCGTAACCCGATGGATCATTCACGAAGGCTGTGAGAACCGTCACATCGGCTCCACTTCTCTTGTGGATCTCTATCATATCTTCAAGGGTCCTTTCACTTATCAACGGGACATCCCCATAAAGAACCAAAAAGTCCTCATCCGGATCTATGAAACTTTTGGCGCTCATGACGGCGTGAGCCGTACCTAGCTGTTCCTCTTGAATGAATACATCCACCCATTTGGGGATGACCTCTCTCACCACCTCTGCCTTGTGTCCGAGTACAACCGCAACGTCGTTCGAAAGTTTTCCAGCTGTATCTATAACCCAGTTTATGAGCTCTTTTCCGGAAAGCTTGTGGATAACCTTGGGGTATTTCGATTTCATCCTCTTTCCAAGCCCAGCTGCGAGAATCAGCACCTTCATATTATCCCCTCCAGGGTGATTTTAACAGAAAAACCGGGAGCTTTCGCTCCCGGCGATGGTCAGGGGGGCGGGATTTGAACCCGCGACCTCCGGACCCCGATTCCGGCGTTCTTCCACCTGAACTACCCCCTGTCAGGTAGGCATTATATCAAACGAGAACACCACTCGCAAGATCACCAAAATTAAAGCTCGCTTCCGATATTGCATTCCCTTGGTGAAACCGATCGATCTTTGCGACGTTTCAATTTCGGCACCATCATTGAAAATCAAATGTTTGGATAGCAAAGGCCCTGTGTTAAAAGCTCACGCTCACGGTTATACTGCCCAAATTCAGATCTGTTGATGAAACCGTCACATCTTCGCTTTTGAGAAGAGGAAGATCCGTTATATCCTGGCCAGGCTCGAGGATCTGTGGTTGGTAGATCTTCAGGGTGTAATCACCATTTGGAACGTTGAAGACTTTGAAGGTTCCATCACTCTTCGTCAGGGTCAGTCTGAAGAGCTTGTCTCCTCTGAACAATGTGATAACGAATCCAGGTGCTGGCTGGGTAGTCACTCCTCCCAAACTCACCAAAACCTTTCCAGTTACTTTGTATTGAGGGTTCTTCGGATCTTCCACCATTCCCTTTATAACTGGATTGAAGGAATATCCGGTGCTATCCTTGAAAAGAGACTGGATCATGTCAAAGTCAAGTGTCACGCTGAGATCTCCCGTCACCTGAACAGGTCTCTCGAAGTTTATCTCAACATCCCTGTCATCATCCTTCAAATTGATCTGGTAATTTTCCCCGTTGACCACTATCTCCACGCTCTTTCCCAGTTCAACCTCAACACCCGTTAGGTAAGCACCGCTTGGAACAGGAAGGGCTGCTGCGTCGAACTTCTCGCCTATGAGTTTCATTATGTCTATATCTCCTTTCTCTCCCAAATCTTCAGTGCTATTCATGGACTTCCCATCGTACTCATAACGGAAAGTCACAGAATTTACGTGTACGTAAACGTGATCTACTCCGAGGCCGACACTGGGATCATCCGTGAATGAAACGGAGACCGTCGCATTCTCAGTGAAAGAGGACTCCGTGGCCTCCTCTATGTCTATATCCCCAAGATCCACATCTTCGTTCACGTACAACATGGTGCTGTATGACGCCTCCATGTCCGTTAGCTCAGACCCATCCGGAAGGCTGTCTATATCGTACACGTTCAGCGTATATGTTCCTTCCTTTACGCACCTGAGCTTGAATTCTCCTTCCCTGTTCGTGTACGTGCTCCTCACAACCGTTCCTTCCTTCAAAAGCGCCACTATCACTCCAGATAGTGGGACACCTGATCCCTCAACTTCCCCGCTGATGGTGTACATGTCTCTCTCACCATGTTTCCTCTTGAAAGGCCTTATCACCGGTTTGAGTTTGTACATATCCCTGCCTGTGCGTACCAGAGACTGGGACATATCGAAATCTAGTACGAGTTCTTCCCCTTTATCGAATTTTCCTTCGTACACAACCTTTACCTTTCCATGTGGAACTTCCACAGACACCTCTACTCCCCCTACGACCGCTGTAGCTGAGTCTATGCCGAACTCTATCCACCTCAGTTCTGCCCCTTCTGGAAGTCTCATCTCAAACCATTCCATTTCCGTACCAGACAGCGATAGCATATCCACATTCTTCAAAGATGTGGATACACTAACCACACTAGCCTCACCACTGGCTTCATACGTATAGCTTATCCCACTTATGTCAACATAGATGCTCTCCACCCCGCTAACCTTCTTGTCAGTTAAATAGACTGGAACACTCAGCGTGGAGGATTCAACCGTCGTTGAAGTCGTTGTGGTGGATTCACCCGTTGCTTCTTCTCCAGCTTGAGCAGTGGTTTCCGTGCAGCTTGAAAGAAACACCATCAAAAAAATAGAAGCGAGTGCCAAAACGAAAAGCTTCTTCATATTCCTTCACCTCCCTTTTATTCCTACAAACCTTTTGACCTTTTTTTCAAAGAACTTGTTCACGAGCTATGTGATAACATTGATAAGATCTAAGAGAACGGGAGGGAGAATATATGAGAATTCTCGTAGGCTTGGTAGCGGTGTTATCAGTGAGCATCTTCGCCTCTGTCTACATGATAGACCTGTCTTTCAACTCGACGGATCTCATCATAGACGCTACGGAGACAGTTCATTGGCAGAATCCTCTGAGAGAATCCACGTCCATCGCACTTTTTAACCTCTTTCCAAACCTTCACTCGGAGAGAAACCCGTACGTATCACGCCTGGCACAGAGCAAAGATAAAGGATGGATAAAGATAGAACACGTGTGGGTAGATGGAAAAGACGCGTCGTTCACCACGACCGAGAGCTTCGTTCACATGTATCAAAGGTATTCTAAGGATAAGACGCTTCTCGTAGTAAACCTTGGAAGGCTTGTCACCGCGAATCAGGAGGTGGAGATAAAGGTAAAGTTCAAGACAAAATTTCCAAAGAGTGGAATGGATGAAGGATGCTACGGCGGACTCTGCCTCTGGAGATTTGGATGGTACCCGCTCGAAGTCTATGCAAGGGATGGAAAATACTACGACGGCACCGTGTACACACCTCACACGTGTTTCCTCAGGGCAAAGGCTCCCAAGGGGTGGAACGTCGTTTATCACGAGGGAACCGGAATAGGATGTCCCATAGCCTTCCTAAAAGATTATGACAGCTACGAGATAGATGGAAAGGGATACACGGTTATTGTTCACTTCTTCAAAGGTTTGAAAGACAAAGCGATGAAAATTGGAGTCATAACACTACACGCTCTCCAGAAGTACACGAAGAGGTTTGGCAAATTGGATTACAAGACGATACACGTCATACAATCTCCGTATTCCCATCTTTTTGGAATGACGGCTCCTGGTGTCATAACACTTGGAGACAACGCTTTCACAACCGCAGATCTCGTTCTTCCGGGATTCACCACACCTCTTGAGGAATTCCTCGTCTATCATGAAGTAGCACACCTGTGGTTTGGACTAGGCGCCTCCGTGGATTTCGAGAAGACCAACTTCCTATCGGAATCCCTCGCGCAATATTCGGCGATAACACAACTCGAATCTGAAAGAGGAGCTACGGAGAACATATACGAAGCGGATGTGCCGGACATCCTCACGAAAGATCTGAAAAAGCTCTTCCTACTTAAGTCCATAAGGGAGAATTACCTTTATTACTACAGGGAGATGCACAGAGAAGGCATAGACTGGAAGGTGGCAGGAGAAGCGAAGTATCTGAATCAGGATTTTCCGAGAAACTACGCAAAAGGTTACTTCGCATTCAAAGCTCTCTCGAGCATGTTCGATAATTTTGACGAGGTTCTCAAAGAATACATAGAAAAGTTCGATGGAAAGATAGTCACCTACGATGATTTCAAGAACTTCATATTTAGCAAAAAGAAGAGTGCTGGAGAGGCTCTCAAGGAACTCTTTGAGAACAAAGGTGGTTTGGATGCTAAAGTGGTCCCGGAAAAAGGAGGAGTTTTAGTTGAAGTTCCCAAAGGGATTCCGTGTAAAGTCTCGGTAGTTGAAAAGGGTAAGAAACGGGTTTTCACTGTGGATGAATCGACGAAGCTCACCGGATCATTCAACAGGGTTGATGTCGATCCAGATTGGAGCCTGCCAGATCCCGACAGGTTCAACAATCACTATCCAGCACTGTTCAACAACCCTGTCAAATCGGAATACTCCCCGCTTGAGGCCTACGATCTTTTGATCGGTATAAAGAGCGGCTACACCTCATACAACGACGCCTACACCGCGATTTCGCTCGGACTCAGAAAGTTCGATGAGTTCTCCTACAACTTCCTGGCTGGTTCTCATTACACCGTGGTCGGTACGGAGCTTTCCTACAAAGATTCGGTATACGGCGCATCCGGATGGTATTCACCAAACCCGTTTGTGAACCTATCTGGGATGTTTCTTGGAACCACCAAACCGATATACGTCGGTGTGATGATCTCGTTCACCTTTCCAGAGAAAACCGATATAGGATATGATATGCCTTACCTCATTACGAGGAACTTCTTCCACTTAGGAGGTGAATACTCAGGTGATCTGAACCTTTGGGGAGAGTACGATTTCATGGATCTGAACAAGTTCGCAACGGCGTTTGGGGTGTACGGAAGTTACAACCTGTATTCAAGGAGTTGGAAAGCAATTTCACAGATATCGTACTTTCCGACGGATTTCGTCAGCTTATCAGCTGAGGGATTGGCTTCCAGCTCTAAAGACATTTCCATTTACGATTCAACCTATATGTTTTACGGCGTGCTCCAGGCGGGAATTCATTTGGATTTCGATAGCGGTAGAAGAACGAACATCTTCAATCTGATGAGTTTCAGAGGTTTGCACTTATCTCTAAAACCAGGCTTCGAGGTTGGATACAACGGAAATTTCGACTACTTCGGAAGCATTGAGATGGATCTAACAGCGAAGCTCTTCTCGATACTGGATACACCTTCTCTTTTCGGAGTAATGATCAAGGCACTCTTTGGAAAGAGCATGAACTTCAAAGGGGTATACTACGGGTTTGGGGTGACTTTTGACGACTCGGTGTTATCGATGAGAAACCTCAACCTGAGTTTCTTACCCTCTCCTCTTCTAAAATCTCGTATCCACCTTTTACGACTCGAATTCTGAGGTACCTGTTCCCGAAGAACACCTCCACGATATCTCCATCTTCAACACTGTGGGAGGGCCTCACGGTCCTCCCGTTAACTCTAACCCTTCCACCTCTTATCATATCTTGAGATACCGATCTTCTCTTTATTATCCCGCGCTTTTTCAAAAACAGATCGAGCCTCATATCAACAAGCCCTCTGATATGGAGTAAAACTCGACGAAATCACCCTCGTAATAACCTTCAACTCCAGCCGGTATCCTTATGAATCCATCCGCTCGAGCTGCGGGGCTTATCATACCGGATTTGAACATCAAGGGTTTTACGAGAACCTCCCCTCCCCTGTACAACCTTTCAGACCAGATGAAAGTCTCCCTTCCCTGTTTTGAAAACACGTTGTCGGCTATCTTAAACCTTCCCGTTGGTTTGAGCATCCAATCCTCTTCTCCAGAGAGCTTTCTCAAAAGGGGAATCAAAAAAACGAAAGCACTCAGGGTGAATGAGGACGGATGACCGGGAAGCCCGACGAAAGGGTGACCGTCCACAAGACCAAATATGGTGGGCTTTCCAGGACTTACCAGAACTCCATGTATCAGAACTCCTGGTCTTCCTATCGAGTTAATCGCATCAACCGTGTAGTCCCTCACCCCGACAGAGCTTCCACCAGCACTGACGGTAACGTCGTTCTCCTCGAAGCTCCTGAGCATGAGAGATCTGAGCTCGTCGAAATCATCGTGTGATATACCGTATCTCTTGACCTCGTATCCCAACCTCTCCAAAAATGCCTTTAGGGAATGCGTGTTGCTGTCCCTGACGTGTGGGAACGTCCTTTTCATCTCCGGTTCTATGACCTCATCCCCCGTGGATATGAGCCCAACCCTGACTCTCCTTACGACTTTCACGTTGACCATTCCAAGGTTCAGAAGAAGGGCCACATGCCCCACATTTATCCTCTCTCCTTTTCTCAGAACGATCGATCCTTTTGCAACGTCTTCGTCTTTTCTCATCACGTTCTGACCAGGTGCAACCGGCTTGAAGACCTCGATATACTCACCGGCTTCTCTCGTATCCTCAACCATCACAACGGCATCTGCACCGTCTGGAAGTTTTCCACCAGTTGGGACCTTCAAAGCCTCATCTTCTCCAAGGACTTTTTCGTACTCCTCATCTATCTTTATCTCGCCAACGACCTTGAGCATGGCAGGCGTGGACAACGATGCTCCAAAGACATCAGGTGACCTCACCGCGTAACCATCGACCGTGGATCGGTTAAAGCCGGGGAGATCCTCCCCGGCGATAACATCCTCAGCGGATGTTCGAGATATCGACTCTCTCACATCTAAAATTTCAAAACCTTCCACGCTCTTCAGTTTGGATATGAACTCATACGCCTTTTCGCTCTCGACGACGTTGAAAAATTCTCCCATATGATCACTCCGTAGCCTGTGTGGATAGCGGTGTTGTATTCGATGACGAGTTCGTGGCCGGCGTGGACGGCGATAACGTCGGAGTCGATGCCGAAGTCTCGTTCGTGGCCGAAGTAGCTGGTTTCATCAATTTTTCAAGCTCTGAGAACATATTCTGGAAGTTCCATCCCTTGTAGGATGGCGAGGCCTGCTTTATTTCGTTCAAAACACTGCTCGCCACTTGATAAGCTCCCAAGAACTTGAGAAGGTCGTATGAATCTTCCATGGCTCTGAGCTTCAAGTCGGTGGATATGGATGTGTCGGACGCGTTCATCAAACTAAAGAAAGTCTGAAGCTCTGGCATGAAGTTGTTTGCCATCTTCTGAACGTTCATTCCGTACATGAGCTTCAACCTCTGCGCAATCTCCTTTTTCCCTTCCATGCTGATCTCCGCAAGCTCCAATCTGTATTTAGG
Organism: Thermotogaceae bacterium; assembly: GCA_027038385.1. Lineage (GTDB taxonomy): Bacteria > Thermotogota > Thermotogae > Thermotogales > Thermotogaceae > WGAO01. The sequence continues at coordinate 4,282 of JALVXE010000190.1, read as the reverse complement.
TTCTCCGAATATCTCCACCATCCTCTGGAGAACCCCGTAAACCTTGTAACCGCTGTAGTAGAGATTCGAGACTATCTTCTTCCTCAGATCATCTATCTCGGCTATCTTCTTCTTTATATCCTCTTTCTTCAGATCACCAAACGCTTTCTTGTAAAGCTCAAGATCTGTCGATGTGGCGTTGCTCTCCAAAAGATCCTCCATATCTTGAAGGAACAGCTTTTCCCTCTCGAGTATGAGAACGTAGAGCGCCTGCATCGTGCTCAAAGAATTGACGTTTATTTCCCCATCACTTTTAACGACGTAACCTTTTATCTTGTCTCCAAGTTTTACGAGGTTGACGAGCTCGTTCTTGGGAAGGTATCTGTAATAGTCATACCAAAGTCTGAGGTTGTCGTCGTTTATAACGATAGCCTCACCGCGTTTCTGATAGTAATCCTTTACCTTCTTCACATAGGCTCTGATTCTCTCAGAAACTATCCTGCTCCTTATCTTGTTTATCTCATCACTCGTCAAGTCGCTTGCGTTCTTCACTGGTGTTGAGTCTAGGACCTCTACGAACAACCATCCTCTTCCAAAAGGCTGAGGCCCAACCACACTGTTCTTTCCAACCTCGTACATCTCTTTTACAACCTTTTTATCTATTCCCATAGACAGGAGCTGCTCTCCCTTCATAGATCCAAGGTCGAACGGTTCCTGACCAACCGCCGAAGCCGCCTCATCGAAACCGAAACTCAGAAGATCTTTCTGAAATTCAACCAGCTGAGTCGAGTCAAGAGTAACCGCCTTTATGTGGTATTCAGAGAACATCGGAGCGAGTTCTGAGGCGTTCTTATCGAAGTACTCGTAAACATCGTTGGTCGATGGGGTGGACGACGGAACTGGCTCTATGCTCTGATAATCCTGCAGCATCCTTGTGAATCCCATGTAGGCTATCGTTTCCGCCCTAAGCAGATAATCTTCAAAGACCGGATCTACGGTTCTTTTTAGATAAACGCTCTCGTAGTACATCTTGACGCTGGGGTAGAGCTTCTGGAAATCATCCTGTTCTATCCACATCTTGGTAGGTTCGATCGTCCCAACGTTTCTGTCAACATCCTGAAGGACGAGTACCTCGGACATCCCCGGAAGAAAAGTCGACGTGCTTATCTTCGTCCCGGAAGCGTTCTTAACCAGATATGCAACCGAATACTCCGCCAGATAGTTTGGATTGGTGTTTTCTATATTTCTCGCCCTTCTGTTCCTTATGTAGAACGCAGCTGACCACCATCCTATTCCCACGACAAAGGATGCGGCTATTGCCCAGAATATCACAACCTGCCATTTCTTCATCCAGTTTCTGTAACTCACCCTTCCTCACCTCCGTAATCTATCTCCTCATCGAGAGATTTCGGGTTAACCAGTGGAAAAGCTATCACATCCCTTATGGTCTGACTGTCTGTAAGAAACATCACAAGCCTGTCTATCCCTATTCCAAGTCCACCAGTCGGCGGCATACCGTATTCCAAAGCCCTCACGAAATCCCTGTCCATCATCTGTGCTTCTTCATCCCCGGCTTCTCTGAGCTTCATCTGATCCAAAAACCTCTGATACTGATCCACGGGATCGTTGAGCTCTGAGAATGCGTTCGCTATCTCCCTACCGTATATTATGAGCTCGAACCTCTCCGTGACCCTCGGATCCTCTCTGTGTCGCTTCGCGAGCGGAGATATATCTACAGGATGCTCCAAGAGAAAAGTCGGCTGGACGACTCCTTCTTCTACAAGGTCCCAGAGCTTGTTTATCAGGTGTCCTCTGCTCTTTATCGGTACATCGACTCCGTTTTTCTTCAGAACCTCAAGCATCTTTTCATCAGGATCTTCCAATATGTCGACACCGAGTTTTTCCCTGATGAAATCCCTCATTTTGACCCTTCTAAAGGGACGGGAGAAGTCTATCTCAACTCCTTGGTAATTCACTTTCGTCGTTCCAAGAGTATTCCTGACCACGAACTCTATGAGCTCTTCCGTGAGGTTCATTATGTCCTCGTAATCCGCGTAAGCCCAGTAAAGCTCTAGAGATGTGAATTCCGGGCTGTGCTTGTAGGATATACCCTCGTTTCTGAAGACTTTTCCAAGCTCATAGACCTTCTCAAAGCCACCGACTATATACCTCTTAAGGTAAAGCTCCGTGGCTATCCTGAGGTACATGTCTATGTCGAAGACGTTGAGATGAGTGATGAACGGCCTGGCCTCGGCGCCACCGGTTACGTAGACAAGGGTCGGGGTTTCTACCTCTATGAATCCCTTACCGTTTAGAAACTCTCTTATCATCCTTATGATCTTGTACCTAGTCTTGAACTTGTCCAAAGATTCGTCATTCGCTATCATGTCGACATATCTCTGTCTGTATATGACCTCTTTATCCTTAAGACCATGCCATTTCTCGGGAAGGGGTCTTATCGCCTTTGAGAGTATTTCGAAATCCTCGACGAAGATGGTTAATTCTCCCGTCTTGCTTTTGAAAGGAAAACCCTTGATCCCCAATATGTCTCCAACGTTAACGTACTTCTTGAAAAGCTCGTACTTCTCAGCTCCCACGGAATTCTTCCTGATGTAAGCCTGTATCCTTCCGTCCTGATCTTTCAGATGAAAGAACGCGCTCTTTCCGTGGTCCCTTATGGACATAACCCTGCCAGCGGTCGAAACTTTCTCGTTTTCCAGCACCTCACCAGCCTTTAGAACCGGGTCATACTTTTCTCTTATCTCGGCGCTTGAGAACTCTTTATCGTATCTGTAAGGGTACGGGTTTATCCCCATCTCCCTGAGTGATTTTATCTCTTCCAGTCTCTGCTTTCTCATCTCTTCCAGCAAACAGATCACCTCCGATACGATCGCTATTTTAACAGAAAGTTTTCAGGCGAGAAGTTGTCTTTTCTTCAAACTCTTCAAAACATCTGGAACCAATTTAGCGAGTTCAGTGGGAAGGAGTCCTGATTCGTCGGTCTTGTTGAGGTGTGCTGCTGCCCCATGAACGTAAACCCCGAGTATGGAAGCTTCAAACGGCTCGAGCCCCTGTGCAACGAACGAAGCTATGATTCCCGTCAAGACGTCCCCACTCCCTCCCTTGGAAAGTCCCGTGTTTCCCGTTAAGTTGAACAACGTATGCTCACCATCTGTAACGATGGTCGTGGCTCCTTTGAGAACGAGCACAACCCCCGTATCCTTCGCGAAATCCTCCGCGAGTCTGTAGTTGTAAAGAACCTCCCCTATACCCCTTTTAACCAGCCTTGAAAACTCTCCGGGATGTGGTGTTAGGATCGCGGGATTCTTTCTAACCTTCAAAGCTTCAACACCGATGAAAGAGAGGGCGTTCAAACCGTCCGCATCCAAAACGATCGGTTTCTCAACAACGATCACTTTCTTTAAAAAACCAACAGTGCTCTCATTCAAAGCCATACCAGGTCCGATCGCCAGAACGTCCATCTTGTCGATCCACTTCTCTAAATCGCTGAAGGATCTCTCACAAAGGTATCCACCACAGCTCTCGAGTGGAATCGATATGGCCTCTGGATAGTTCGATGTCACCACGGAATTCACCTCTTTAGGGGTGAAGACATATGTGAGTCCCGCACCGCTCTTCATACTCCCAAGAGCTGATAGAACCGACGCACCGCTGTAAAGAACACTCCCACCAACTATTCCAACCCTCCCGTACGTACCCTTGTTTGAGTCCTTTTTCCTTGCAGGTACAAGACTTCTGGCGAATTCTTCGGTGGTTATAGCCCTTCTCAGATCGTCCGCCAAGACCCTTGGAATTCCTATCGACGCAACTTTGAGTTTTCCTGTGTACTCCCTCCCTGGATAAAGGACGTGCCCGATCTTTGGGTACGCAAATGTGACCGTCAAATCACACCTGACCGCTTTTCCCAATACCTTTCCCGTGTCGGAATCAACACCACTCGGAACATCGACACAAACTTTCCTGGCTGGCGATTGGTTCACCATATCTATGATTGAGGATATAGGTTCTCTAACCTCCCCACTGATTCCTATTCCGAGCATGGCGTCGATCACGACGTCAGAGCTCATCAGAACGTATTCGACTTCTTCAAGTTCCATATCTTTCCCCAAAACCGCGTACTCCCCACCGATCCTTTCAAAAGCCCTCAAATTTTCGAGTGCGTCTCCCTTCAGATTTTCCTTCACCAGAATTGCTAGAACGTTTGGTGTGTAGTCTAAAAGAGCTCTCGCAACCACGAGACCATCTCCTCCGTTGTTTCCGCCTCCGACGAGAACGACGAAGT
>JALVXE010000189.1 GCA_027038385.1 Thermotogaceae bacterium | reverse complement strand
GGCTTCTCGTTTACGACCTCCATGAGATCTTCGAGTTTCATCGCTTTCATGTAGACAGCGACGTTAGCCTCATCGAGTATTACGACATCGTATCCCTCCTTGAAAGCTTCCTTAGCCTTCTCAAGCCCCTTCTTGCATAACTCTTTCACCTCTTCGCTCGGCTCTCCCACGACGAATTCCTTGGTCCCGTAGAGCTCGTAATCTATACCGAGCTTCTTGAAAGCCTTGTGTTCGCTGTACTCCATTCCCTTCAAGAACTGGATTATGATCACCCTGTAACCAGCCCCAACCGCCCTCAGAGCCAGTCCAAAAGCTGCCGTACTCTTTCCCTTTCCGTTTCCTGTATAGACCTGAACGTATCCTCTTTCCACTCTATCACCCCTTCAGAAATCTATCATATTCCTGATCTTTTCAAGCGTCTTTTTCCCTATCCCCGGGACTCTGAGGAGATCCTCTGGCTTCCCGTAAGGTCTGTTTTCAACGATCCTTCTCGCCTTGATCTTTCCTATCCCTGGAAGCTTTTCAAGCTCTTCGGCACTCGCGGTGTTGACGTTGATTTTGCTTGCTCTCTCAGACTTTTCAGAAACCTCAGCAGGCGTGCCCGCTTTGGAAACCTTTACGTAATTCTTTATCCTATCAAGGGTCTTCTTTCCAATCCCGCTGACATTCATCAGATCCTCAACGCTCTTGAAAGGTCCGTTCTTAGATCTGTAATCTACTATCGCCTTGGCCTTTACAGGACCTATCATTGGAAGCTTCTCAAGCTCCTTCTCGGAAGCTTTGTTCAGATCGATTGGAAACTCTGAAACCTTTCTTTCACCACCGATAGCACCACCTTTAAGGGTGGAAGCCCTGTCGTTTACGACGATTCCCAAGAGCAGGAAAAATCCTATTATGGATATCAAGAATATCCTCTTCTCAAGAGGTGTCATTCGCATCCCACTACGCATGCAGTGTACTCCCTCGGATATAGTCTAACGTTCTCCTTTATCTCATCCCAGTTCTGGGATTTCATAAAGTTTTCAGCAGATTCCCTAGACGGAAAGGCACCTATCGCAACGGAGTACATAGGGGATCCATCCCTCGTGTAAGAAACTATGAACGCCGGAAGGGAGAGCTCTCTCAGATCCAACATCTTAGCTTGGGCGAATCCAAGGTGCCTTGTCGCCATGAAGTAAATTCCGTAGGCCATTCTCTGAGGCAGCAGTGAAACCCTCGTGCATTCTTTCAGAAATGCGACGGAGTATATATCGTTTGTCGCCTTCGATATTATATAATCCGGCCCACAGCTTCCTATAGCTATGAGAGAATCTTTCTTCGAAAGGGTGTAGATGTAAACCGGAGATGAGCTTTTAACGATCGTTGCGGCGTTCAGTACCAAATTTTTATAATCAAACTTCTCAACTTCGACGTGTCGCACCTCCACTTTGCTCTTAGGCTCTTTCCCATCTTTTGGAATGTTGAAGGAGCTCTTTATTTCCACAACACGGACTTCAATCGTGGATTTCTTGTACTTCAGGTACATGAGCCAGATCGATTCTACCGCCACAACCACCGATAGAGAAATCACCAACCAGCTGAGCCACCTCATCTGCTCAGTGGAAAGCCTTATCCGCTTTCTTTTCAGAACAATCACTCCCCTGTTCGGAAGTATATCATCAGGATGATAGAATTCACCCTGAGGAGGGATGATTGTGTTTGAGAAACTGAAAAGATTAAACGGAGACGGAATATACATAATATACTCAAAATCATTCGACTCGTTCGAGCTCATGAACCTCATGGTTCCTGTCTTCGTCGTTGGAGTCAGGAATGGCGGATACATAATCATATTCGACCCGAGGAGTACAACGATTACCGGAATGTTTAACAAAACCGATGACGAAGTATCAAAAGAGCTCAAGGAGACTTTTGAAAACCTCCTTGGTATGGAACTGTCTGTTGAGAAGAAATTCGCGTTTGACGGAGACGATTCCGATGTCATATCGTCGATAAAGGATGACGTGGACTTCTATGAAGGAATGGGAGTGATGATCCTCGAATCGGACGGCAAATCGATGAGCAAGAAAGAGTTCTCCAAGATAGCTGAGAAATTCAAGATATTCACACTCGTTTCCAGCTACACGAAGAATCAGAGGTACTCTCCCGAGGAGTTTTTCTTATCTCTCTCTCCTGGAATGTCTGGTATGGGGGCTTTTCTATCCGTAGAGGCAAGGTTCATGATATGGTTGAAGAACGAAACCAACGTGGATGGCGAGAGGTTCAGATACTCACTCATAAGGGCTTTCAACGTCGTAGTTTCGAAGCTGGCTGGAAAGTTCGGATATGAGAGGATGTCGATTCTTCCGTACGAAACGATGATAATACTGACTAGGAATGTCGAAAAACTCAAGAAGTTTTTGAAAGCCATCGACATTCTAAACGAAGAGGTAAAGCCATATCTCGTGGAGCACTTCCCCATATGGGCTGATAGCATGAAATCCTTTGATACGATCGATATACTGGACACGATAAAATCCAAGGAGGATTTTCTAGACATGATAGCCTCAATACCGACTACGAGAGGGGTGAACATCCTGAAGAGCAAGATATCGTCCTCCATAGACAATTTCAACCGTCAACTCGCGGTCATAAGCAGGGATCTGGGAAAATGGATGGATGACCTTCTAAACGGGATCGAGTGAATTGGGAGGTGCAGTGGCTTGAGAATACTCAGTGGGATGAGACCAACCGGAAAGCTTCACATAGGCCACCTCGTTGGAGCGTTGGAAAACTGGGTTAAGCTTCAAAACGAAGGGCATGAATGCTATTACTTTGTGGCGGATTGGCACGCACTGACGACGCATTACGACGAAACCGAACATCTCAAAGAGTACACGAAAGACATGGTCAGGATGTTTCTCGCAACAGGAGTGGATCCTGAAAAGAGCGTGATATTCGTCCAATCTGCTGTGAAAGAGCACGCTGAACTTGCGCTTCTTTTCTCGATGCTTGTCTCCGTCTCAAGGCTGGAGAGGGTTCCAACCTACAAAGAACTCAGAAAAGAGCTCAATTACAGAGACCTATCAAGCGCCGGGTTTCTGATATACCCGGTCCTTCAGGCAGCCGATATATTGGTTTACAAAGCAGAAGGCGTCCCAGTAGGAGAAGATCAGGTGTACCACGTGGAGCTCACAAGGGAGATAGCGAGGAAATTCAACTCCCTATATACCCCTGTGTTCCCAGAACCACAGGCCATCCTCTCCCGAACCCCAAAGCTTCCTGGAACCGATGGAAGAAAGATGAGCAAAAGCTATGGAAATATCATACCACTTGAATCCGACGAGGGAATCTTGAGGAAAATGATAATGCCCATGATGACCGATACGGCGAGGAAGAGAAAATCCGACCCCGGTGATCCAGAGAGATGCCCAGTGTGGCTCTACCACAAAGCTTTTGGGATAAGTGAAGAGGAGGCGGAGTGGGTTAAGGAAGGATGCACCAAGGCGAAGATAGGATGTGTCGATTGTAAAAAGTTGCTTTTGAAGAACATGAAGAAAAAGCTGCAGCCTATATGGGATAGACTTGCGGAGATCGACAGGGATCCACACTACGTTGATGACGTTATACACGAGGGCAATAAGAAAGCGAGAAAGGTAGCTGAAAAAACCCTTGAAGAGGTCAGAAAAGCAATGAACCTTATGTTTTAAGGGGGGAGGGCGTTTGGAGATCGGAACCCATGTGAGTGTTGAAGACGTCGTATCGGTTGGAAGGTTCAAAGAGAGGGTGGAGATATCAGAGGAAACGCGAAAGAAGCTCGAAGAATCCAGGAAAGTGGTAGATCGAATAGTGAATTCTGGGGAAGCTGTCTACGGGATAAACACGGGACTTGGTGCACTTGCAAACGTCAGGATATCCCATGAGAAACTGAAGGATCTTCAGAGAAACCTCCTTCTCTCACACGCGGCCGGCTATGGAAAACCGCTGGACGAAGAGATAGTTAGGGGAATGATGTTTCTGAGGGCCGTTTCTCTGTCGAAAGGCTTTTCAGGTGTAAGACCCGTCGTCGTTGAAAGGATAATAGATTTCCTGAACAGGGGAGTCGTTCCCTACGTTCCGTCCCACGGGTCCGTTGGCGCGAGCGGGGATCTCGCACCTCTAGCTCACACTTTTCTACCGCTTATGGGGATGGGATACGTCTTGAAAGATGGAAAAGCAGTTCCATCTGGTGAAGTTCTGAAAGAGATTGGAATACCTCCTCTGGAGTTAAGAGAGAAGGAGGGGCTGGCCCTTGTGAACGGTACACAGGCCATGAGCTCTTTGGTCTCTTTCGTCATCAGAGATTCCATCAGGCTCATCAAACTAGCTACCTTAGTGTTTTCCATATCCTTTGAAGCCCTCAGGGGAAGAAGAGATGCATTCGATCCACGTGTTCATTCCTTGAGACCTCATCCGGGTCAGATGGAAATCGCAAAAGCGGTTTGGGAACTGACAAAAGGAAGTGAGATCGAGAGAGATGAGAACAAAGTCCAGGACGCTTACACACTAAGAACGGTTCCACAGGTATACGGAGCTGTTCTCGACACCATAAACTATGCAAAAGAAATCATGGAGAGGGAGATAAACTCCGTCACGGACAACCCCATCGTTTTTCCAGAGGGGGACGCCATATCTGGCGGAAACTTCCACGGGGAACCGGTGGCTCTCGTTGCAGATTTTCTGGCTATAGCTCTCACAGACCTCGGAAATATGATCGAGCGTAGGATAGACAGAATCCTCAACCCGAAGACGAATGAAGGCCTTCCGGCGTTCTTGTCGTTCGGTGAGGAGGGTTTGAACTCTGGGTACATGCTCTACCAGTACACGGCCGCATCTCTCTGCAACGAGAACAAGGTTCTCTCAAGTCCTGCGAGCTCCGACACGATACCAACCTCAGCCTATCAAGAAGATCATGTCAGCATGGGTATGAATTCCGCGTTGAAATTGAAGAAGATCCTCGAAAATCTAGAAACCATTCTGGCGATCGAGCTCATGATCTCCTCGGTAGCCCTGAAAATGAGGGGAGTCGAGAGATCTGCCCCCAAAGTACGTGATTTCGCATCGAAGATCCTGGACCTGATAAAAATCCCAGATCGCGATGATTTCTTCTGGGAGGATTTTCAGAAAGTTTTGAGTTTTGTGAAGAACACCGTGGAGGGGAAGGAGAAAATTGCCTGATCTTGTTTTCAAGACGGACGTCTTCGAGGGTCCGCTCGACCTACTCGTTTACATGGTCAAATCCAAAAAAGTAGATGTGAGGGAGATTCCGATATCCGTACTCGCAGATGAATTTCTGGACTACATGAAGAAGATGGAAGAGCTCGATATACAGCTCTCTTCTGAATTCATATCCACAGCATCGTACTTGATGTACTTGAAGTCAAAGGCTCTTCTTCCCAAGGTGGAGGAGAAAGAAGCCGAGGAATTTGAAAAGGAGAAGGAAAAGTTCTACGAAACCATAGAGATGTATTCCAAGGTAAAAGAGATCGTCGGTGAAATGGAAAAGAGGGGGAAAAAGAGCAGGTATCCTGTGAGGGTGGACAGGGTGTATGGAATAGTGGACAAGCTCATCTCGGAAGCCCTTAGGGCGGCTGTAAAGTCTGTAGACGTTAAGAGAAGGGTGTACAAGATAAGGAGAGAAGAAGTTTCCATAGAAGACCTCATGGAAAAGATCCTCTCCCTGGATTTTCCTGTTGAGATAACTGAGGTTATCGGTAAGGCGAAGAGCAGATACGAGATCGTTGTGATGATAGTCGCGATACTGGAACTTATAAAGATGGGGAAAATTCTGTATGACAACGGGAGGCTAGCAAAATATGAATGAAAGGGCCGTGGTGGAGGCTGTCATATTTGCGTCCAGAGGGATCACACTGAAGAGGCTCAAAAAAGTGACAGGGATAGACGAAGATTCTCTCAAAGAGATAATAAAAGAGATACAAAAAGATTGTGAGAAAGAGAGCAGTGGTGTGGAGCTCAGGGAGGTTGAGGGAAGATACAGGTTTTACACAAAAAAGATTTATTCCGACTACGTGGAGAAGGTCACGAGGAAGAAGTATTCAAAACTCAACGAAAGCCAGCTGGAAGTTGTGGTTATAATAGCCATGAACGGTCCTCTTCCCAAGAGGGAAATAGATCGAATGCGCGGTAAGGATTCCTCCACCGTCATAAGGAGTCTCAGGGAGATGGGAGTTATCAGTAGCAGGAGAAAAGGGAGGTCTGTACTGTATAATTTAACGAGAGGATTCAAGCAGAGTTCCATATACGAGGAGATAGTGTCGATGATCAGGGGTGGTTCGAATGGATGAAAAAGTGATGAAGAGAGAAGTTATGATATGGCTTGGGACTTTGATAATCATATTCACCGTGGGTTTGATAACCGTGGTCTACTTCATGACTGAGAGAATGTACTTCATGTCGAAGGACAAGGAGTACAGAGTTGTTGGTAACTGCTTTCAGTATATGTTTCTAAAGACTCTACTTCAGGTGAAAAGCATCGCTGAGCATTCATCATACGACGTCGAAGATTACATGGTTTCAAAAGACCGCTCGTCCATTTCCAAGGCTCTACAGAGCTTGATAATAGAGGGAGAGATATCGGGCGGCGTGGTCGAGACGAAGTTCGGGGAGGTTCTGTATTCAAGCTTCGACAAGATCCCGAGCGAGCTCAGCGGAAAGATCCTGATGGCCATAAGGGAGAAAAGATACTTCACGGACATATCCGAGATTGACGGCAAGATAGCCTCACTCGCAGTTGTTCCAGTCTTTCGAAATGGGGAGTTTTTGGGAGTCGTCGCAGTGGTCAAGGATTTCGAAGACGAGATCACGGCTGCTGGGGAGAGGCTCGGGGGTAACTTCGATCTCATAAGT
>JALVXE010000188.1:2673-6897 GCA_027038385.1 Thermotogaceae bacterium | reverse complement strand
GAGTTTGAGGGAGGCTATCACGAATTGTTCGAGGATCCCGAACATTCTGAGAGGTTTTACAGAGAGATAGAGAAATTCCTAATCGAGGTGTAAAATCGAAAAAACTCAGGGGGTGATCTCATGAAAAAGCTCTTTGTCCTTGCTCTTGTAGCTCTGACGGTTTTATCCTTGGCGTTCATTCCGGGAATGAAGAAAAAACTCTACGGAGGAGACATCTTCCTTTGGCCTTTCCCGATAATTGTAGGTGCCGGAGGATACTTCATGGAAGGAACGAACCTCTACAGCATTCCCAATATGAATATAAACGTTGATGGGTATATCGGCCCCGGGTTTAATGTGGGTTTCGCTTCGATTGGATACGCAAGCGGCATGGCGATGGAGTTAGATTTGCTTGGGTCGGTCATCGTAAGCAAAGGAGATTGGAGTTTCAATCTGTTTGGATACAGAGTCACACCAGCGATCAAGATTGATACTGGGTTGTACTACTCGTTAGCTGGTTCAGGATTTGAAGATTATTACTACCTGCATGGCTCGGGATTCGGATTTGTAGGGCCCGACATCTACCTGACCTTCTACGCGAGCTGGATGGAAGGAAGGTACATGAATCTCTTCTTCTGGCCCATGCCACTCGTTTTCGGATTCAGTGTTATAGAGTATTGAAAAAAGGCGGCCGATCGGCCGCCTTTTTGTCTTTTTCCACACCTTCTTCACGAAAGACCAACTATCGTTCCATCGCTGAGTATGTCCATCTTCACGGCGTTCGGAACTTTTGGCAATCCTGGCATTCTGAGTATGTCTCCAGCGAGAACGACGACGAATCCCGCACCGATCGATATCTCGAAATCTCTCACGGTGAACGTGTATCCTTGCGGCGCCCCGAGCTTCTTCGGATCGTCGCTTATCGAGCTCTGGGTCTTCGCAACTATCACTGGCAACTTGTCGAATCCGTTCTTCTTTAAGAACTTGAGTTTGCTCTTCGCTGCAGAAGTGTACTCGACCTTTCCCGCCCTGTATATCTCTTTTGCAAGTGTCTCGATCTTCTCCTCTATGGGCATATCCCAGCTGTATATCGGTTCGTACTGGGCGTTTTTATCGAGCTCTTCAAGGACCTTCTTAGCGAGCTCTTCCGCTCCTTCTCCACCCTTCGCGAAAGCTTCGTTCAGAGCTATCTTAGCTCCCATGTTTTCGACGAAATCCATGACCATCTGGAGCTCTTTATCTGTATCCGTGAAGAACCTATTGAGAGCCACAACAACCGGTAGCTTGAACTTTTGCAGATTCTCTATATGGACCCTGAGGTTCTCGAGCCCCTTCTTCAGAGCTTCAAGATCCTCAACACCTTTCTTGGCATCATCGAGTTTCTGACCACCGTGGTATTTAAGAGCTCTCACAGTGGCAACCAAGACAACGACAGACGGTTTGAAGCCAGCAGTTGGTGAGACAAAATCCAAGAACTTTTCGGCTCCAAGATCCGCTCCGAACCCCGCTTCTGTAACAACGTAATCGGCGAGCTTGAGGGCGAGTTTTGTGGCCATTATGGAGTTCGTTCCGTGGGCTATGTTGGCGAACGGCCCACCGTGTATAAACGCCGGGGTGTTCTCGATCGTCTGAACGAGGTTCGGATTGATGGCATCTTTGAGAAGGAGTGCCATGGCGTTCTGAGCCTTGAGATCTCCTGCCGTGACGACTTCTCCTGTTCTCTTCCTAGCTATAACGATCCTCGAGAGCCTTTCTTTGAGATCCGCTAGATCTTTTGCAAGGCAAAGTATGGCCATGACTTCAGAGGCCGCGGTGATGATGAAGCCGTCTTCCCTTGGTTCTCCATTTCCCCTACCTCCGAGTCCGATGACTACTTGTCTGAGAGACCTATCGTTCATGTCAACTGTTCTTTTCCAAAAAACCCTCGTTGGGTCTATGTTCAGTTCGTTACCGAATTTCATATGAGCGTCTATCATCGCAGAGAGTAGGTTGTGTGCCGCGGCGACTGCGTGTATGTCTCCGGTAAAGTGAAGGTTTATCTCTTCCATCGGGAGAACCTGAGAGTACCCACCACCAGCTGCTCCTCCCTTAACTCCCATGACAGGGCCAAGCGAAGGTTCTCTGAGCGTGACTATGGTCTTTTTACCGAGTCTGTTGAGTCCCATGGAAAGACCTATACTTGTAGTGGTTTTTCCCTCTCCTGCCGGTGTTGGAGTTATAGCAGTTACGAGTATGAGCTTTGCATCGGGCCTGTCCTCTATCTCTTTGTAGTAGTTGTGATCCACTTTGGCTATGTACCATCCGTAGGGCTTGAGCTTGTCCTTCGGTATGCCAAGTTCGTCAGCTATCTCGGATATCTCCTTGAGCTTCGCCTGTCTGGCTATCTCAATATCACTTGGAAATCCCATCTACGATCCCTCCTTTACAGATCTTTTTTCTCGACAGGTGCATACTCTTTAGATATTCTATCAAGAACACCGTTGACAAATTTACCACTGTTCTCCGTTCCGTACTTCTTGGCCATCTCGATCATCTCATCGAGTGTAACCTCTATGGGAACGTCCTTTTCGTAGAGAAGTTCGTATGTTCCAAGTCTAAGTATGTTTCTATCAACCGAGGAGAGTCTATCGAACTTCCAATTCTCAAGCTTAGAAGATATAACCTCATCTATCTTCTTGAGGTTCTCCTTTATACCTTTTGCGTATCTCCTCGCATCCTCTATGAGCTTTTCATCGAACCAATCCTCGATGTACTCATCTATCATCTCTTCCGGGTCGTTGGAGGTGAAGTCCATCTGAAAGATCGCCTTGAACACCGCTTCACGCATTCTGCTTCTTCTCGTTGCCGGTTTTATAGAAATCACCTCCCGTTCTAAGGATGTATATTAACACATAAGACTCTCAAAAAAGTTCAAAGTATGCCGATGTTCTTAATAGAGGGGAGGTGATCCCCATGAGGGTTAGTGGAGTTGGGTTCTCCAACATGTACTTTCCGAGCTTCCAAGCCATGCCGGCTGTTCAAAAGGGTGGCGGCGCTCCGGTGATGAGTAAAAACGATATGTTGAGAGTCCTTGGACTTATGGTCTACAACCAGACCGGTATACCGTACAAGCTCGCCAGGATAGCCGCCCAGATGTATGCCGGCATGAACTTGGACAAGATGGCGTGAGCGGATGCTCACGCCGTTGTTTTATCGGACGTCGATTTTTCGAACACCTCCTGGAAAATCTCCATGCCAATCCTAACTTTCCTTGGAGGGAATCGGCTTTCCAAAACGCTCTTTACGTAGTCGAAGAAAACCTTGCTAACGTCTTCGAAAGTCTCTATCCGCGGCATGAGTCTTTTTCCATCTTCAACCTTCACGCTGACAACTTTGTCGATTTTCAGAAGCTTTCCAGTTAGATCAGAGTTTTTCTCACTTATCACAACCCTCACGTAATCGGCATCCTCAGAGGCTTCTTCGATCTTGGAAAATATCCCCTTTCTTTCCTCCTTGGAAAGGTTTATCGTTTTAAGGATCTTATGAGGGAGTTTCTCGAATTTCACATCGACGTTCCATTCATCTATATCAACCACCAAAAAACCTTTATCTTCGTTCTCTGAGAAGTCCACCTGGATTACGGACCCACTGTAATAAGTTGGCGGATTTGAATTCACCTTCTGAAAAGCGTGAACATGTCCGAGAGCAACATACGAGAAGCTCGAGCCTATGTATTCTCTTTCAAGCTCTATGGACACCATATCTTCAAAAGGTCTGATGATCCCCCTTAACATCATATGCGAAGCGAGCAACTTGTAATCAGCATCTGGATTATCCATGTCGAACCTTTTGAGATACCCCACAAGACTTTTCAGAACTCTCTCTCTGCCCTCGCTCAGCATCATCTTACCTGTTATGTAAGGCAGAGGATATATCGCGACTCTTCCAGAATTCGTGTCCACGATCCTCCTTTTGTAATCCCCGTGTCCAACGATCGTTATATCTTTCGAGAGTCTGTCATAGGTCACAATTCCTTCCCAGTCGTGATTTCCAGCAATAGCTATAACAGGAGCTATCTTTGAAAGATCCTCAAGGGTATCCAGAACTACTCTGATGGAATCAAGGCTTGGATTTCTCTTGTAGTGTATCAAGTCGCCTACTACCAATATCAGATCTGGATCAAGAGATTTGGATTTTTGAACCAGCGAATCCAAAACTTCCTTTATCTCTTCGGTCCTTCTCACCATCTTACTTCCTCGCCAAGAT